>CALCSA010000250.1 GCA_937894185.1 uncultured Clostridia bacterium
AGCAAAAGGAGGGGCCCTGCCCCGGCCCGAGGGGCAAATGAACGCCGCGATGTTCTTAGCGGAAGAAAAGCCACCTCCAGCTTACGAAGCAAGGCCCCGCCCCGGCCTGAGCGGCAAAAGGTAACGCCGCGATGTTCTTAGCGGAAGAAAAGCCACTTCCAGCTTATGAAGCAAGGCCCCGCCCCGGCCTGAGCGGCAAGTGTGGCTGCGCTGCTCCTTGCGGAAGAAAAGCCACCTCCGGCTATGGGGCAAAGCCCCTTTGCCCACTTGGAAAGCGGCTAAAACAGCAACCTAACGCTATTATATCATGTTTAACTTTAAAAACAATGACATATAAGCGTCAAACACAGCAACTCACCAAAGGAGGCCCCTGCTTTGATCCCATTTTATCTTCCATACCGGTCTCCCCGCCAGCAGGATTACCTCAGCGATGCACAGGAGCGGGGGGTGCTTCAGGGAGACGGGCTCTATTCCCGGCTGGTCTGCCAAAGGCTCCGGGAACTGACCGGGATTTCGCAAATTCTCCTCACTCCCTCCGCCAGCCACGCTCTGGAGCTGGCACTCTGGGATTTGCAGCCGGGGGACGAGGTGATTCTACCCGCCTACAACTTTCCCTCCGCCGCCAACGCCGTGCTCCGGGCCGGGGGAAAGCCAGTGCTCTGCGACATTGACCCCGCCACCCAGAACATCAGCCCTCACAAGGCAGAGGCTTTGATCACTCCCTGCACCCGGGCGGTTTGCCTGACTCATTACGCCGGAATCTCCTGTGATATAAAGGCGTTTTGGGAGCTGCAAAAAGCCTATGGATTCCTGCTGGTGGAGGATGCCGCCCAAGGAGTGGGGGCCTTGTATGAGCAGACCCCCTTGGGGGCAGCAGGGGACCGGGCCTGCTATAGCTTCCACGCCACCAAACATGTCCACTGTGGGGAAGGCGGTGCCTACCTGCAGCGGGGAGGTGCCGGAAGCTTTGAACAGATGCAAATGCGCCGGGATAAAGGCACCAATCGCCACCAGTTTCTGGCGGGGGAGCGGGCTCGTTACACTTGGGAATGCATCGGCTCCAGCCACCTGCTTTCCGACCTCAACGCCGCCCTGTTGCTGGCCCAGCTGGAGGATTTGGAAGAAGTTATCCGGCAAAGATTAAAGCTTTGCGCCACCTACCATGCCGGGCTTGCCTCCGCCTTTGCCCGGGAGCGGCTTGACCCCATGGGTATTCCCCCCTACGCCAAGGGGAACGGGCATCTCTACTACATTCGCTGTCGTTCTCCCCGGCAACTGCAGGAGATTCGGGACGCTCTGGCCAGCCGGGAGATTGGTTCCGCCACCCACTTTGTGCCTCTGCCCCTTGGGAGCATGGGCAAGGCTCTGGGCTACCGGCAGGGGGATTTTCCCGCCAGTGAACAGACGGCAGAGACCCTGCTGCGCCTGCCTCTTTATCACACATTGGAGCAGAGTCAGGTAAATCTGGTCTGCGAAATTATAGA
Source organism: uncultured Clostridia bacterium (assembly GCA_937894185.1). Classification (GTDB taxonomy): domain Bacteria; phylum Bacillota; class Clostridia; order Oscillospirales; family Ruminococcaceae; genus WRAV01. The sequence goes on from CALCSA010000250.1 coordinate 1,485, forward strand.
AAAGGTGATTGGATGAACCGCCCGGAACTTTCGGTAATTGTGCCGGTTTACAATGGATGCTCTTCCCTTCCAAGGCTCTATGAGGAGCTTTGCGAAGCCTTGCAGGATGTGGAGCACGAGCTGATTTTTGTGGATGACGCCTCCACCGACGGCAGTCTTGCCCTGCTCAGGGAACTGGCTGGGGCCGACGCTAGGGTGACGGTGCTTGCCTTGCGGGCGAATCGAGGCCAGCAGGAGTCCACCCTCTGCGGGATGGCGGCGGCAAAAGGCCGTTACCTTGCCAATCTGGACGACGACGGGCAGCATCCCCCGGCCTGCCTACTGCCCATGCTGCACTGCCTGCGGGACCATGATCTGGAAATTGTTTATGGCCTGCCCATCACCGGGGACCGCAAACTGGTGCGGCAGGGGGGAAGCACCCTGCGGGATTTGCTGTTCTACCTGTTCTTCCCCTATTCCCGGGGAGTGAAGGTCAGCTCCTTTCGGGTGATGACTGCCGGGCTGTTCCAGCGGGTGCTGGCGCAGCGGCAGGAGGTCTTTTATTTTTCCGCGTCGGTGTTTGAGCAGCCGGTGCGGGCAGGAAATCTGCCCTATCCCCATCGGCCCCGGCAGGAGGGAAGGTCGGGCTATGGGCTTTCCAAACTGGCGGCGCTGTATTTTAACATCATCCGGCACTACGCCTTGGATTGCAGAAAGCCCGGCACGGCGGCCCCGGTCCCTCTGCCGATAGGGGAGTTAATTCATCATGGCTAGGATTTTGATTTTAGGGGGTTCCAACTGCCAGATTTCCGCCTTTCGGCGGGCCAAAGATCTGGGGCTGGAAACAGTATTGTTTGATTATCTGGAGCATCCTCCGGCGGCGGCTCTGGCGGATTTGCACCTGCCCATCAGCACCTTTGACTGGCGGGAATGCGCCCGTCAGGCCGCCGGTTTGGAGCTGGACGGCGTCATGACCATGGGAACCGACCAGCCTGTCTTTACCGCCGCCTATCTGGCGGAGCAGCTGGGGCTGCCCACTTATCTTTCCAAAAAGCAGGCCCTTTCCGTCACCAACAAGGCGCTGATGAAGAAGATTCTCACCCAACACGGCATCCCCACCAATCCCTACCGTCTGGAGGAAGGGAAGGAGCTGCTCTGCTGGCCCTACCCCGGGGATTTGGTCATCAAGCCTCTGGACAGTCAGGGGCAGAAGGGGGTGTTCCGGGTGAGCAGCCCACAGGAGGCTGCCCGCCTGTATCCCCAAACCGCCTCTTATTCCTGGTGCAAAAAGGTGCTGTGCGAGAGGTACTACCCCTCCCGGGAGGTGACGGTCAGCGCGTGGGTTCACGGTGGACAGGCCACCGTCCTCACCATCACCGACCGGGTGACTTTTTCCCACCCACGGCATATCGGGGTTTGTGCTGCCCACCGGTATCCCTCCCGCTATGCAGCGGGGCAGGAGGAACTGCTCCACACCCTCACGCAGCGGATCACCGATGCCTTTGGGATTCCCCGAGGGCCCCTTTACATCCAATACCTGTTTGGGAAGGAGGGGGTGGTGGTCAACGAGCTGGCCTGCCGCATCGGCGGAGCCTTTGAGGACGTCACCATACCGGCAGCCACCGGATTTGACATCTTAGCCGCCGTGCTGGACGGCGCGCTGGGCCGGGAGGCCCCCCCGCCC
>CALCSA010000251.1 GCA_937894185.1 uncultured Clostridia bacterium
TTCGTTGTCGGCAACGGGGGCACCTACTTCGTTCGTCAGCTTTTTGTAGTCGTTCATTGTTTTGCCTCCTTTTCGGTTGATTATTTATAGTTCGATGAAAACGCTCCGGCTTCACAGGAGAGCGCAGCTTTTCCATCAAATGGATACGCACAGCAAAAGAATCCAAAGGTACATACAGGTTTTGGGCAGCATCAGCATCCCCAGCATCCGGTATTTGTGGGCGGCCAGCACCACAGGCAGGTAAAAGCCAAAGCTGAGCAACACCGCTGGGCAAACAAGCCAAAAGGTTGGGGTTGCTCTTCCATACACACCAAAAAGCCCTGCCACCAACAGTCCCAGCAGCAGAAAGGGGATGTTGCGGTAAACAGCCCAACGCACCGAGGGAGCCGGATCATACCAGCGGTTTTGCCTGGGCAGACACAGGGCGATGCGAACAAAGGCCAGTAGATAGGCAAGGGCGGTCCATCCGCTGGAAAGACCGGGAGAGAATAACAAAAGTCCCACATGCCAGAGGAGCAGATAAAATACCGTCATGGTGATGGAGGTGACCAGCTTGCCAAATCCCAGAGCTTTTTGCAGCTCCGTTTCCTTGTGGGTTACCACGGCAGCCATCCGGGGCAGGAGGTGGAACATATCTCCAAACCCCAGCACAAGGGCCATAAGCCCCGCCATTCGCTGTACCGGAAGGGTGGCTTTCTGCAAAATAAATAGGCCGATGGCCAGTGCCAAAATCAGATAAGCGGCGTCAAAAACCACCTCAAAGTAGCCAAACATCCGCTGGTTGGGTCTTGGCCTTTTTCCACAGGAGTTGTCCATAGCGTTACGCCTTCCTTCCCTTGGCAATGCAGAGAATGTGAATGGTGACTCCCACACCCACCACGGCCAGCAGAATGATGATCCAGAGAGTGGAAACATGCCGGGCGGAGATCAGCAGCATGGCCCACAAAAACACAAGACTTTGAAGCACGGTGCGTTTGGGCAGCGGCCGCCCCTCCCGATAGTTGCGAATATACTGGTTAAAAAAGGGAATGTTCATGATCCGGGCATACAGCTTGGGGGTGGAGGCGAAGCAGCCGGCGGCCAGCAGTATAAAGGGAGTGGTGGGCCACACCGGCAGAGCCACTCCGATCGCTCCCAGAATGAGGAAGAAGAAGCCGGCTGCCGCCAGCAGCAGATGATTTAGTTTCACTGGGGTGGCTCCTTTGCCGAATGAGGTAAGCTGCGCTTGGGATTGCCGGGGAACCAGCCCTTTTCCACCCTTGCAGCCTGATGCTTCAGCTCGCCAATGCTCCAGAGCATGGTAAAGCCAAGGACTCCGAGCATCGACGAAAAGAAGGCGTTGGAAACCAAAAGGGCACCGATGCAGCATGCCAGACCCCCCACCAAAAACAGGGGCCAGATTTTATATGTAAAGTAGTATTCGCACTTGATAACCACAGGGTGGAATATTCCAATCATCAAAAACGATGTTGCTCCAATTGCCACGCCAAACCAGTTCATATACTCACTCCCCTTATATTAACAGGACTCATTACTAATATAATAATCCTTATTTACTCCGGTGTCAAGACTCTAAAGCTCAAAATTAAAAAAAATATAACGGGTGAGGCAGAGCGGGAACCTGTGATTAGGGTAGGGCTTTGGCACTTATTCCAACCTCCAGAGCGGAGACCTGTGGAAAAGATGGCATGGTAAAATCTGTTCATTCATAGCGAAGCCCCCACTATAGTGGGGGCTTCGCTGTAAACCGAGATAAGTTGTCAGAAGCATGGTTCCTGCCTAAGAATTTAACTAAAATTTTTCCGTGGACCGAAGTGCTCAGCCCACGGAAGCTTTTGTAAGTGATCATTGTAGAAACCTCTATTTGAGCTCGGCAATGGTGACTCCGGCATCTCCCTCTCCGTAGACTCCGGCGCGGTAGCTGCGAACATTCCGGTGGCAGCGTAGATGCTGCTGTACGGCCTTGCGCAGAGCACCGGTGCCCTTGCCGTGGACAATGGTGATGCTGTGGATGCCGGAAAGCACCGCCGTATCGATGTAGCGATCCAGCTCCAAGAGAGCTTCCTCCGCCATCATACCCCGCAGGTCCACCGAAGCGGAGGCGTTTTCTTTGGCGGAGCGCACCGCCTGCCGGGTGTTGACGTTGCCCCCCTGCATGGTAGCCTTTGGCTTTTCCAGCAGGCGCAAGCTGTTTTGATGCACCTTGGTTTTCATGATGCCTGCCTGCACCAGAACGTTTCCGCCCTTGTCGGCGGCGGAAAGCACCACGCCCTCACTGCCCAAATCCACCAGCCGGACCGTATCCCCCGGCTTGAGGGGGCGGGGCAGACGGTAGCTTTCCTGCTGCTTCTTGTTCTGCCGGGCGATGGGATCTGCGGTATCCTCCAAATCCCGGAGGTAGCTTTTAAAGGTGGTGCGGACATCGGCGACGGTGGCGGAAAAATCCTCCCGGTCCTTCTGCTTTTTCAGAGCCTCCAGTTCATCCAGCAGTTGCCGGGACTGAAAGCGGACGTTTTCCACAAGGCTTTTGGCTTCCTCCCGGGCCTTGCGCAGCTCCAGTTCCTGACGCTGCTCCAAACTCTTCTGCATCTGGGCCGCCTTTTGCCGGGTCTCCTCCGCCTCCCGCCGGTACCGCTGAACTTGCTCCCGCTCCCGCTCCAGCTCTTGGCGGGTCTCCTCCAAGCCGCTGACCACATCCTCAAAACGGGCGCTTTCCCGGGAGACTCCCTGCCTTGCCGCCTCGATAATTTCCTCCGGCAGGCCCAGACGCTGACTGATGGCAAAGGCGTTGGAGCGCCCCGGAATCCCGATCAGCAGGCGGTAGGTGGGCCGCAGAGTGGCCACGTCAAACTCGCAGCTGGCGTTTTCCACCCCCGGAGTTTCCAAAGCGTAGAGCTTGATTTCGGCGTAGTGGGTGGTGGCGGCCACCTTGGCTCCCAGACTGCGCAGCCGGTCGATGATGGCCACTGCCAAAGCGGCTCCCTCCACCGGGTCGGTGCCGGCTCCCAGTTCGTCGATAAGCACCAGAGAATGTTCGTCCGCCTGCTTTAAAATCTCCACAATGTTGGTCATATGTCCTGAAAAAGTGGAAAGGCTTTGCTCGATGCTCTGCTCATCCCCAATATCCGCCAGCACCTGCCGGTAAAAGCAGACCGAGCTGCCG
>CALCSA010000252.1 GCA_937894185.1 uncultured Clostridia bacterium
TTTCCACCAGAAGCAGCTTTGTCTATACCATGGGCCGGGTTTCCGCTCCTTGGGGCAACGAGATCCGGGCAGGCGCTTTGGAGGCTTTGTTTGCCCTGATGTTTTCCGGAATCCTGCTGTTTTCCATCACCGGGGGACTGCGGGACATCAACCGGGATATTCCCAACAACAAGGAGCACTTCTTCTTTGTGATGATCAGCCTTCTGCTGGGGGCTCTGTTAGCTGTCACCTACACTAATGATATTTTTACCGCCTATGTGTTTATCGACATCATCACCATTTCCGCCTGCTCCATCATCACCATCAAGCCGGGGGGAAAACCTCTGATTGCCACCATGCTCTATCTGATTATGAGCCTGGTGGGCTCCAGCTTGGTGCTGTTGTCCATCTCTCTGCTCTACGCTGTGACAGGTCATCTGCTGATGGAGCCTCTACACGGGGCGGTTCAGGCGCTGGCGGCGGCAGGAAGCTATACCCTGCCCCTTTTTGTTTTGTTTGCCTTAATGGCGGTGGGACTTGCCATGAAAAGTGCCCTCTTTCCCTTCCATGTCTGGCTGCCGGGAGCCCATGCCAGTGCCACCACCGCATCCTCTTCCATCTTGTCCGGGCTGATCATCAAATGCTACCTGATCTTTCTACTCAAGGTGATCTGCCGGGTGCTGGGGCCTGCTGTGGCGGCCCAGATTCATGTGGGGGATATGCTGCTGATCTTTGGCATTCTGGGAATGATCATCGGCTCTCTGTACGCCATCCGGCAACGGGACATCAAGAGGATGCTTTCTTACTCCACAGTGGCCCAGATCGGGTATATCTGCATCGGCATCGGCCTTGGAACCACTGCCGGAAGGGTGGCGGCCTGCTTTCACATTCTGGTTCATGCTGTGGCTAAGGCCATGCTCTTTACCTCTGCCGGAGGACTCATTGGAGTTTCTCAGCATCGGCGTGATTACGACTCCCTGCGAGGAGCGGCCCGTCGGGATCCTTTGTCCGGCGCAGTGTTCCTTTGCGGTGCCCTTTCTA
>CALCSA010000253.1 GCA_937894185.1 uncultured Clostridia bacterium
AGTGGCTGCCAACCCCAAAAAGCATGGGCTCATGGGGGGAAAGGTTTTCCACCCGATAAGTAACATGGAGCCCCCCCTCCCCCAGCCGGTAGCGGATCTGAAAAGAGTAAGGAAAAGGGTACATTGTCAGAGTTTCGGGGGTGTAGCGGTGCTCCAGCCAAACCTCCGAGGGAGTTTGCAGGATCACCTCAAAAAGTTGCTCCCGCAAAAAGCCGTGGATGGGCATCTGGTAAGCCCTTCCCCCATAGGTATAGGCCTGGCCGGGAATCGCCCCGCAAACCGGAAAGCAAACGGAGGTTCGGCGGGGCCAGACAGCCGGGTCGTAGGGCCAGTAATGATTTCCGCCCCTTCTTTTATCAACGATTTCTTCCATATGCCCCCCGGTGGTGCCCAGCACCACCCGGAGGGCGAGGTTTTCCATTACAATTTCCATCTAAGCTCCCTTGGCCTGCCCCACAGGACTGTGGGCAGCGATCAAACTAAATCGCAAACAAGCCGGAGGCAGACGCGTCGTCCAGGAACAGATTCCAGTTGGGATGGGTCTTGAGGATGGTGGCAGGGACCATGGGGTCCACCTTGGTGGTCAGGGTGCCCCGAACCGCCTCGGCCTTGGCTGCGTGAGGCACCGAGGAAACAATGTGCTCGCAGGCAAGAATCTGCTTGACGCACATGGTAATGGCCTGCTTGGGCACGTCATCAATGGTGGCGAACCACCCCTCGCCTACCTGCTGCTGCTTGCAGCGGTTATCCAAATCAACCACCATGTAGGCGGCGTCGGTGTCAAAATTTGCGGGAGGATCGTTAAAGGCAATGTGAGCGTTTTCGCCGATGCCGATGACGCCCACATCCACGGGTGCGCGGCGCAGCTCCTCGGTCAGGGTGCGGATGTTGGCCTCTACATCCCCTTCGCCGTTTACAAAGTGGGCGGCCTTTAGGGAAAGCTTAGAGACAAAGCGCTCCTTGAGGTACTTGCGGAAGCTGGCGATATGGCTTTCCGGCAGGGCCACATACTCGTCCAGATGGAACATCTCTACCTTGTCCCAGGGCACATCGGCCTTGATGAGAGCGTCGATGGTCTCGAACTGAGAAGCACCGGTGGAAAGAATGATTCTGGCGGAACCTTTTTTCTCCACAGCGCTGCGCAGAAGCTCTGCAATTTTGTCGGCAGCCGCTTGTCCCAGTTGCTGGGGGGTCGGGGATACAGAAATGGTAAAGTTCATAAAGCATACACTCCTAATGGATAATTTGGTTGCCCTTCACGTAGACAGACTGAATGGCAATCATATCGTCAAACAAAACAAGGTCGGCATCCTTGCCTGCCTCCAGAGAGCCTTTGGTGTCCCCGAATCCAACCAGCTTGGCGGGATTGAGGGTCATCATCTTCACGGCCTCCCAAACGGGCAGGCCTGCTTCGTACACCATCACCCGCACCAAGCGGTCGGTGGTGGCCACACTGCCGGCAAAGCAGGAACGGTCGGGCATCAGGGCGATGCCACCCTCCGAGATAACTTCCTGTCCGCCGCTCCGGGACCCGAGAATAGAGGGGCCGTCGGGCAGTCCCGCCGCCCGCATGCTGTCGGTGCAGAGGATGATTTTGTCATGATCCTTGCACTTGAGAATCAGCTTGAGGAGATCGGGGGGCAGGTGCATGCCGTCCGCAATAATTTCCACGTACATATCGTCCAGCAGATACCCGCTTTCCACCGCTCCCAATACCCGGAAGCCGTTTTTCCGCACAATGGTGGACATGGCGGAATAAAAGTGGGTCAGCAGGCGAACACCGTGACGAAAGCCTTCCTTCATCTCATCCAAAGTGGCGGTGGTGTGAGCCGCCGAGACCAGAATGCCCTTTTGGGTCAGCCAGTCTGCCATTTCCAAAGCGCCGGGCAACTCGGGAGCCAAGGACCAGCGCAGGATAGCGCCATCGGCATACTCCACAATCTTACGGTAGTGTTCCGGCTTGGGAGAAGAAATGTACCGGGCGTCCTGAGCCCCTTTTTCGGCAGGAGCAAAGTACGGGCCTTCCAGATGCAGCCCCAGCAGATGGGGCATGTCCCCCGTCATCTTCTGAGCCTCTTTAAAAACATCCATCACCCCAAAAAGCTCATCGTCGCTGCTGGTCAGAGTGGTGGGCATCAGGCTGGTGGCACCGTGGGACAGATGCATTTTGGCAGCACCGGTAATATCCTCCAGTCCACCGTCCATGTAGTCGTGCCCGCCGCCGCCATGGCTGTGGAGGTCCACAAACCCCGGGGAAAGATACATCCCCTTACAATCGATGATTTCCCCCTGTGGATTCTGGCATTCCGCCATGGAACCCACCTTTTGGATGATTCCACCTTCTTCGGTGAGATAGCCTTGACGAATCACGCCGTCCGGCAACAGAACCCGGGCGTTTACAAACGTTTTCATCAATCGAACACCCCCTAACTAAAGTATACATATACCTTAAAAATTCAACGAACACAAGCTGGCCTTTAGATATATCCCAGCGCTCTGGGCAAAATCAGGCTGACAGACGGGAAGAAAATGATGATGGCCAGCACCACCAGATAGGTAAAGTAGAAGGGCAAGAAACCTTTGATAGACTTTTCGATGGGAATATTGGCTATGGCGCATCCCGCCCACAGGGAGGTTCCCACAGGAGGGGTGAGGAGCCCCAGCCCCAGAGTCAGGACCATAATCAGGCCAAAGTGGTAGGGGTTATAGCCAATGGACATGGCCACGGGATACAGAATGGGAGTGAGCAGGATGATGAGGATACCCATATCCATAAAGCAGCCCAGCGCCACCATGAGCAGAACCATCATCAGCATGACTACGATGGGGTTGTCGGAAACAGAAGTCAGAGCCGTGGCCACCCGGATGGGCACCTTCAGATAGGAAAGTACGTAGCTAAAAGCACTGGAGGTGGCGATAATGGCCATAATGGTGCTCAAAGTCTTGAGGGATTTAAGTAGGCAGCCCACGAACTTTTTAAAGTCCATGGTCTTGTAGAAGAAGGTTGTGACAATCAGAGCATAGACGGCGGCAATGGCTCCCGCCTCGGTGGCGGTAAAGACCCCTGCCGTAATGCCCACCGCCACAATCAGAATGGTGACGAGGCCCAAAATAGCTTCCCGCACAATCTGAATGTTCTCGCGCCAGGAACGCTTTTCAGAAATGGGGTACTTCTTTTTCACCGCAATCACATAGGAGCAGATGCAAAGAGCCAGAGTAAGCAGTACACCGGGGATATACCCGCACATAAACATGGTGCTGATGGAAAGGCCGCTGCTGGCCGCCACAATGTAAAAAATCATATTCTGGCTGGGAGGGATGATGACGCCCTCTACCGAGCTGGTGCAGGTAACCGCCACACTGTAGTCGGCGTCGTAGCCTTCCTTAACCATGGCGGGAATCAAAAACGCGCCGATGGAGGAAACGTCGGCAATGGAAGAGCCGGAGATTCCGCCAAAGAACATGGAAACCACACAGTTCACAATGGCGGTGCCCCCCCGCATTCTGCCCACCAGAACATTGCAGAAGCGGGTCAGGCGGTCCGAGATGCCGCCGTCGGTCATGATCTGTGCCATGATGATAAAGAAGGGCACACACATAAAGGTAAAGCTGGTAATACCGGTGGACATCTTCTGGAACAGGTTGAGGAAGGGGATGTCCAGATAGATAGCGGTAAACAGCGCGGAAATTCCAAGGCTAAAGGAAATCGGTACCCGCAGGCACATCAGAATAATCAGAGAGGCAAAGAGGATGGTCGTTCCAACCGCTATGTTCATACAGTCCCTCCCCTTTCCATGTTTAAGTCGTCGATGGTCTTTTCCTTGGAAGCATCTTCCTCATACTCGGAAAGAGGCTTGAACAGGGCAACCACAAAGTTAAAGCCTGCATACAGCACCATAGAGATTCCCCCTACCACCAGAGGAGCAAACAGCCAACCCTGAGAGAGCCGGGTGGCAGGCTGGGGCTTGGGGATATTCATCTTGGTGATGATGGAACCGTAGATGGTCATTTGCACAAACAGCCAGGCCAGCAGTCCGTGGCGGAGCAAATCCGCCGCCTTGCGCAAGGCGGGAGGCATCTTGTTGTACAAAAAGTAAAGAGCCGCGTGACTGTCGGTATAAATATCAATGGACATGCAAATATAGCCAAACCATACCAAAAACATCAGGGTAGCTTCTTCCGACCAGCTAAAGGGCGACCGGAACACAAAGCGCATAACCACCTGAATAAATGTAATGGCAAGCATAATGGTCAGCAACAGGGCGCAAATATGGCGTTTGAACTCTACCAATTTATCAAGAACAGCTCGGATTTTATTGATAGCATTGCTCACCAGCTTACTCCTCCTTTACGAAAACGAAATCACCGTATTCCCATATGGCAGCGAAATACGGTGATTTCGTCAGTCTATGCTAGATTTTTTCCATTAAGAAACAGCTTGAATCTTTGCAATGACGTCGGTGTATTGAGGGTACATGGCATAGATGTCGGAAACACTGTCCTGAAACTCTTTTGCGTCTACTTCATAAACAGTACAGCCGGCTTCTTCCACCTTGGCACGGGCTTCGTCCTGATAATCCTGCATGGCTTGTCTCTGCCAGATGCAGGCTTCCTTCGCAGCTTCCCGCACAGCTTCCTGCTGGCTGGGGCTCATCTTGTCCCAAGAGGTTTTGCTCATCAGCACCATGGCAGGGGGAGCCATGTGGCCGTCCAGAGTGTAGTAGGGAGCAACTTCGTAGTGGCCGGAGGTGTAGTAAGAGACGAAATCGTTCTCGGCACCGTCGATGACGCCGGTCTGCAGGCCCTGATAAACCTCACCGTAAGCCATGGGGGTGGCGGCGCCGCCCAGCAGCTCTACCATCTTGATAGCCACGTCGGACTGCTGCACCCGCAGCTGCATGCCCTTCAGGTCGGCTACGCTCTGCACAGGCTTCTTCACCGTGTAGAAGTTGCGGGAACCGGCCTCCCAGTATTCCAGACCGATCATGTTGTATTCCACCAGGCTATCGCTGACTGCCTGACCGATTTCACCGTCCAGAACCTTATACTTATGCTCCATGCCGGTGAAGATGTAGGGCAGGGTGAACACGCCAACAGCATCGGCGGTAGAAGCAAGGGCCGAAGTGTTGATCCGGGCAAAATCAAGGGTTCCGGCCTGAACTTGGTCGATGGTCTCGTTTTCGTTGCCCAGCTGCGCATCCAGATACACTTCAATGGTAACGTTGCCGCCTGTCTTTTCCTCTACCAGATCGGCGAACATCTGAACGCCCTGGGAAACCGGGTTGTCCTTGCCCTGGTTTTCGGCAAGCTTAAAGCTGAGAACGGGCTCGTCTGCTGCGGGAGCGCTTTCACCAGCGGCGCTTTCTCCGGCGGCGCTTTCGCTTCCGCTGGCAGCAGGTGCTGCCGGGGATTGATTACCGGAGTTGCCGCAAGCAGTCAGGGGCAACGCCATCATGAAAATAGCTAAGATAAGAGCAATTGATTTTTTCATAACATTTCCTTTCGCTTTCTCAATATGTTTTATTGATCTTTGAAGCCCAAAGACCCCAAAGATGAATACGATGTGGATAGGCGGCAGGTTGCGCCGCAGGTCTATACCCGACTAGATAAATTCCTTAAAAAAGTGCAGATTATTTTTCATGATAACGCTGATGGGTACGGTCATTTTGTCGTTTTCCGGCGGGATGTTCTTGATCACGTAGGAAAACAACGCTTCAAAGCCCAAATGCCCCTTATCGTAGGCGTTTTTGTAAATCAGCGCCTGCAGGATGCCCTGCTGTAAATACACGGCGTTCTGGGGAAACAGGTCGCTGCCCACTCCCCGCAGCTTGCCCGCCAACCCGCAGTCAATCACCGCTTGGGTGAGGGGAACGGTATCGCGGGCAGTCACCGAATAAAACGCCACAATGTCGGGATTGGTTTGCAGCAGCGCCATAGATTCTTCGTAGCATTTTTGGTAATTGCCGTAGTTTTGCATCACCAGCAGCTCAAAATCCCCGGCCGATTCCTCTATATACTCGGCAAAGCCTCGCAGGTTATGCATGTGGGCCGCATGAGCCGCGCTGCCGCTGGCAATGAGAATTTTACCCGGTTTATGGGTAATGGAGGTCAAAATTTCCGCTCCCAAACGCCCGGTTAACTGATCGTGAGGGGCAATGCAGCACAAACGGCCGCTGTCCTTCAGGTCGCTGTCAATCAGCACGACGGGAACATTTTTATAGGAAAACCGCTCCACCGCCTGCCGCAAATCCTCGTCGTTATGAATCGGCATGGTCAGCAGACCGTCATACTCAGTGTTGCCGTTATTAAACAGCGTATCCAAAATTTGAATCTGGTGATTTTTATCTTCTTCAAAGGGAAAATACTCGATTTGGACATTTAAGCTGCTGGCTTCGGTTTGGTAGGTATCGACGGCATCCCAAAAATATTTGTGATAATATTGCCCGTTCCCTTCTTTTTGGGGCAAAACCACCGCCAGCCGCTTGGTCTTGCGCTTTAAGGAAGAGGCAATGTAGTTGGTGGTATATCCCAAGGCATCGGCACGGGCCAAAACAGCCTGCCGCAGTTCTTCGCTGATGCCCTCCTTGCCGTGAAGAGCGCGATGTACCGTGGTGCGCGAAACATTCATATCTGCCGCGATTTCTTTTAGCGTCACCCGATTGCTCCCCATAAGCCTTCTTCTTAACCCCTTCTTTATCGGTTACGTAACCGATTCCGTAATCGTTATCTTTAATCTATCACAGTCATTATTGGGATTCAATAGTCAGATTGATCAAAATGCAAAAGATCAAACATTCTATTTTTGTAGGCGCTGGGCTTTTCTACAAGAAATTTATACGGACTATGGACAACATCCACGATTGCTTTGTAACTGAAATAACATATTTGATACGAAACTGTCTTTTACATCATTTTGCCTGCCCGCCAGCAAGACGCACTCCTTCTTGCATTTAAATGCCATATTCCTAAATGCGCAGCTTGAAATATCTATGCAATCCGCTTTGAATTTAAACGAAACTATGCTATACTGGGTGCAACAAAAACGGCAGCGTTCGCCAAGACACATAGCCCGCCTGCCGGCAGGGAGACATCTATGGATCAAAACACCAAACGATTTTTGGGGATTGCCTTTGGGTGGAGTTACCTCTGCTTTGGCATAGTCATTGCCTCCCGCCAGCCCTTTTCCAGCCTGAGTATTCCGATGTTTGCTTTGTTTCTGCTGGGCTGCCTTGGCCCCTTGACGGGGGCAGTGGGAGTCTACCTCCTCGACCGCAGAAATTTGGGAGGCCTTGGCGGAATGTGGCAGGACACCATCCAAACGGAAAACGGCTGGCGCGGCCTGCTGCCCGCCCTGCTGTTTCTGCTGCTCCACTATGGGCTGGCCATTCTCTTGGGAGTGGCCGGTGCGTTTGGCCCGGTGAAGAAGCTGCTGGTCTATCTGCCCATGATGCTGGTGTTGTTCGGCACCGGGGAAATCGGCTGGCGAAGAATCGTCCAGCCCGGCATTGAGGCGGTGCGGGGTGGATTCTGGCGCTCCTCCATCATCACCGGGTTGTTGTGGTCCCTGTGGTTCCTCCCCATGCTGTTCATTCCGGGATTTGTGATCCGCAGCGATTTTTACATGCAGTTTACTGCCTATCTGATCGGAGTCGGCCTGCTGCTGACCACTCTGTTCCAAAAATCCGGCCTGTCCGGCTGCATTCTGTTTTCCACCCTTTTCTTTTCCCTGTCGGCGGTGGTGATTCTGCGGCAAGGCAACTACCTTCTTGCGGTGGTTGCCGTGGACCTTGTGATTGCCATGGCCTACAACAGCAGGGTGTTCCGGCCATAGTTCTTACCCATGGAAAAAACCACCTTGGATTGCAGTATTCCGCTGCATCCAAGGTGGTTTTGTATTGTTAGAGGAAGGTTCTACGCGATCTTGCCGCTTTTGTCCTTTTCCTGCCGGGCCAACTGCTTGATGGCCCATTCCCGCATTTTGTACTTCTGGATTTTTCCGCTGGCAGTCACGGGGAACTCCTCCATAAACTCCACGTAGCTGGGCACCTTGTGACGAGCCATGTTATCCCGCACAAAATCTTTGATCTCCTCGCCGGTGCACTCCTTGACAAAATCCCGCAGCTTGATGCAGGCCATAATTTCCTCGCCGTAAATTTTGCTGGGCACGCCAATCACCTGCACATCCTTGACTTTGGGATGGCGGTAGAGCAGCTCCTCGATCTCCTTGGGATAAATGTTCTCACCGCCCCGGATAATCATATCCTTGATGCGGCCGGTGATGCGGTAGTTGCCGCTTTCGTCCACGGTGGCCAAGTCTCCGGTGTGGAGCCAGCCGTCCTCGTCAATGGCCTGACGGGTGGCCTCCTCCATCTTGTAGTAGCCCTTCATAATGTTGTAGCCCCGGGCGCAGAATTCGCCCTGACCCTCTCCGGGGCCAATTTCTTCACCGGTTTCGGTGTTGACGATTTTGCACTCCACTCCCGGCAAAGCACGGCCCACGGTGTTGACTTTGGTTTCAAAATCATCGTCGCAGGTGGTCTGGGTGCAGCCGGGGGAAGATTCCGTCTGGCCAAACACAATGGTGATGTCCTTCATCCCCATCTTTTCGATGACCAGCTCCATGGCCTTGGCAGGGCAGGGAGACCCGGCCATAATACCGGTGCGCAGCTTGGGAAACTTGTACTTGGGGAATTCCGGGTGCTCAAAGACGGCGATAAACATGGTGGGAACCCCGTGAACAGCGGTGCACTCCTCATCCTGACAGGCCTGCATAAACTTGATGGGGTTGTAGTATTCCAGAGGGACCATGGCGCTTGCGTGGGTGACGCAGGCGGTGATGGCCAGAACCATGCCGAAGCAGTGGAAAAAGGGAACGGGGATGCAGAGCTTATCCTCCTCGGTGAACTTCATCCGGTCGCCGATGGACATGCCGTTGTTGATGATGTTGTAGTGGGTGAGCATGACTCCCTTGGGGAACCCTGTGGTTCCGGAGGTGTACTGCATGTTGATGATGTCGTGGTGATGGAGGCTGTCCCCCACCATGTGGAGCTGCCGGTCGGGAATGACCCGGCCCATTTCCTCCACCTGCTCCCAAGCGAACATCCCCTTGGGGGTCTTGTGGTCGCCCACATACACAACGGACTGAAGGCAAGGAAATTCGTTATTGTGATAGGTGCCGGGGTAGTATTCCCCCAGATCGGGCAGGAGCTTGTAGATGGTTTCCACGTAATCCACGTCTTTAAAGCCCTGAGTCATCACCAACACCTTGCTGTCGCTCTGTTTGAGCAGGTACTGGAGCTCGAACACCTTGTAGTTGGTGTTGACGGTGACCAACACCGCGCCAATTTTGGCGGTGGCAAAGAAGGTGATGAGCCACTCGGGAACGTTGGTGGCCCAGATGGCTACCTTATCGCCTTTTTTGACCCCCATCTTGATAAAGCCCTTGGCCGCCTTGTCACATTCCTCGTTAAACTCTTTCCAGGTACGTTCATAATCCCGGTCAATATACTTGACAGCCTGCCGGTCGGGAAAACGGGAGGCAATCTCATCCAGCAGCTTGCCAAAGGTAATCTCCGTAAACGGCTTTGTAATGGGTGTGGTAGTCATAGCGCTCCTCCTTGATACAAATAGATTTATTTGCATTTCAGGGGAAAACAAAACAGCCTTCGTCTTCCCAAAAGGAAGACGAAAGCTGCAAATACACTTCCGCGGTACCACTTCCATTGACATGTTACCATGCCCGCTCTGTCACGTCTTACGGCAAAAGCCTTCTCAACGCGCTCCCCCTGTATCGGTGGGGAAATCCGTCCTCGCCTACTTTGTTCAGCTTGGCTGCTCAGGGGTGAGTTCTTCCATCCCGGACCTGCCGCATCCCAGCTGCCGCGGCTCTCTGGAAGGTCCTTGGACAGGGTACTATTCCCCATCAACGCATTGGCACTATTTATATCTTGCCATTTATCATAGCATGGCGAAAAGCCTTTGTCAACTACAAATGGATTTTGGCCCACTTTTAATTAAATCTGCCCAAAGCGCCCCTGCTAAGGCAAGCTTTGGTCTGTGGAACTTTATGGGAGCATGTCGCCGTAGTCGGCCATTTCCTGCCCGACCAGCAGCTTGGAATCCAGCAGCAGTACAATCTTGGGGCCGATTTTTCCGATGCCGTTGATATAGCTGGCGCTTTGGGCTCCCATGGCGGGGCGGGGGGAAATATCCGCGGGGGGGATTTCCAGAACCTCCTTCACTGCATCCACAATGATGCCCACCTGCCCCTGCTCGGTTTCCAGAATGATGATGCAGGTGCGCTCGTTGTAAGCCTGCTCCGCCTTGCCGAACCGCAGGTTGACGTCGATGATGGGGACCACCATCCCACGCATGTTGATGATTCCCTTGACATGAGCGGGCAGCTCGGGAACAGAGGTAATCTCCTGCATTTGGATAATGCCGTTGACATTGCGGATAGAAAGCCCAAAGGTTTGGTTTTCCACCAAAAAAGTCAGGTATTTGTTGGCGAGGTCGGCATTGGAATCCTCTGCCTGCAAAAGTTGTTGGATGCCGGTAAAATCGTTGTTCATAATAGCCTCCTTGATGAATTTGAGTTCTGTTTGTATGGGCTTATGACTTTTGATTCCAACGGTTACAGGGGGGGCTTTACGCTTTGGGAGGCAGTGAGGATCGCCAGATAGACATCCACTACCATTTGATACAGCTCGGGGGGAACCTCCTGCCCCAGCCCAAGCCCCGAAAGAAGGGTGGCGGCGGTGTCGTCGTGGTAGACGGAAATCCCCGCTTCGTCCGCGATTTCCACAATCTTCTGGGCCACATAGCCGCTGCCGGCGGCCACCACTACCGGGGCGGCGTTGTGGTCCGCGTTGTATTTCAGTGCGGCAACCTTCATATTGCGAATGTTGTTCTGCCCTTTTTTGCCTCGATTAGATTCGGACATCGATGCCCACCTTTCTGTCCAGCAGCTTGGGAAACACCTGAACAATACTGTGATGGCTGACCAGCTCATCCACCTCAAAGCCGGTGAGGGTGTAGCCGTGAACCAGCATTAAGTCCGCCAGAGAGCGTCTGATCCGGCGCAAAGGCTCCACCAGTCCCTCGGCACACCACATGGAAAACTCCACCTTGTGGCCGCTTTCCAAAAACTGCAGCTCCATGGAACCCACCGATTCCGCTTCCACCGAAAGAAAAATCTTTCTCGCCTGCTCCTCCTCGCCGCCACCACGGGGGCGCTGGCTGCTGTCGGGGTCCACATACAGTTCGGAATAGACCCGGCCGTCGGGGGTTTCCATGGGCAGGATAAAGTGGAGTACGTTCATCATAGAGCTTTGATTTTGCAGCAGGGAGAGGAGAAGGCTCTCGGCCTGACGCAGAGCCACCGGAGTGGCCTCGGAGTTGTGCAGAGTCTGGGAGACCACGGCGGCCAGCTTGCCCAGCACCTCGTTTTCGGAAAATCTGGCCTTGTTGGCTCCCCGCACCAAAGATTCGTGGAGGTTTGCCTCAAAGTTATCCCCCAGATTGGCCACCCGGGACAGGGCGTCGATCAGGCGGCCCACTGCATCCTCCAAGGACTCGGGCGTGCCCTTATCCACCCGGACAATGTTGTGAACCACCACCATCACAAGGTCCCGAATGCCTTCACTCTGGTGGTACTTGACCACCACCTCCCCCAATAGGGGAAGGAGGTTGTTTTTGAGCACCTTGGCGGCTTCGGAGGGCTCCACTCCCAAACGGTTGTCGGAGTAGGCGGAAAGCCCCGGGTCCCGGCGCAGCTGGTCCAGCAGAGCTAGTTCCTCCTCGGTGAGGGGCTGCCCCGTAACCGGATGAAGGCCCGGCCTGTCGGGGTGAGGAAGCAGCCCTCCCAGTCCAGCAGTCCGGCGGTTGCCAAAGCGTGGCTGGTGGGGCTGTGGTCCGGCATCAGCATATCCGCCAGTTTCTCCAGATATTCCCCGAACTGGGCCCGGTCCCCGGAAAACATATAGTCCAGCAGGTTTTCGCACTGGTAGAGGATGGTCTTGACGGAGTGATCCAGATTGACGTTGTACTCAAACGCCTTGAGCAGATTGGTCACCGCATCCCGGATGGCGGGGTTGTCGGGGAACTTTCCCAGAATATCCCGCAGCACATCAAAGGCTTCTCCCTGAAAAAGAATACCGGTTTCGTCCTGTTGCAGCAGCAAATCCAGCAGGCGGTCGGGGGAGACAAACAGGGAGCTAAGGAGCTCCCGCATGGGGTCGGTGGCGACAATTTCGGAGGTGGCAATGCCCATTTGCAGCATGGCCACCATCTTCTGAATCTGCGCAATGGCATCGTTGGTCCCCCGCAGCAGCGGAGCTACTGCGGTTCGGCCCAGTGTTTCCCGCAGGGCCTGACCTCCCGCCTCCCGATCCCGCACATCCCGGTCCTGCTCCGCCTTGTTGACCTTGCCCGGATGATGCAGGTGAAAGGCCTGCTCGGTCACAGGGCGGTTGGACCCCAGATTTTCCCTTGGAACCATGGGGGTTGTGATTTTGGTGATTTCTGCCATAGGCATCCTGCTCTTTCTCCCGGATGGCCGCCGTGCCGCCGTCCGGGGCCATTCTGAAAACGGGAAACCCAAGAGAAATTCGCTGAAAGCAAGAGGATGCAAGGCAAAAAGCGCAGGAATACTTGCTGTATTCCCAGCATTTTAGCGCAGCAAACCTTGCTGTCAGTAGAATTTACCGAGAGATTGAAGTTTCAGAATGGCCCCTATTTGCTTGCAGCAAATTCCGGCTGTCCCCACACTATAATGGTATGAGATGATAGGCCGATGGGTACTGTATTCATATTACTCCATGGGCTGCAAAAAAGTCAACGCAGTGCGCCACAGGTTTTACCAGATAGATTTTTGTCGAAAAAAATGTTACACTATACAGGTGTCATATTATATATCGGTAGAACTCCATACAATCTTTATGGGAGGAGGAGCAAACAATGAACGAACTGTTCGGCAACCGCATTCAGCCCGCCTGCCGCCACTGCGAAAATGCCTATCCCACCGAAGACGAAGGGCTGCGCCACTGCTACAAAAAAGGAATCGTCAAGGAAGACTTTTCCTGCCGCTCCTTCCGGTATGACCCTCTCTCACGGGTTCCCCGCCGCCCCTTGGAGTTGGAGCGGCTGGAAGCGGAAGATTTTTCTCTGTAACTGTAATCCATACATACCCTTGAAACGACCTAGGAGAATGCTATGATGAAACTGCCATACACCAAATTAATATCTACCCTTTGTTTGTTGCTGACCGTCCTTCTGGCGGTGAGTGCCTGTGCTCCCCGCATCCAGTCCAATCCTTCCGCCGAGGCATCTCAGCCGGTAAGTATTGCCGAGCCGGAGCAGCCCCCAGTGGGGGAGCCCGAGCCTTTGGAGCCAGAGTCTTTGGAGCCGGATTCTGATTGGAGTTCCCCCTCTGAGGAGGAACCTCTCCCCGGAGACTCGCCGGAGGCCGCCGGCTCACCGACTCAGCCACCTTCCACCCATGAGGGCGCCAGCGCCTACTCCCCGGCGGCCCAGTCGGTGGTCCCCCTCTCTCTCAACGGGGGGTCCGTCACGCCCCAGTTTAACCTTTGCCGTCAACCGCCCGGAAAAGGCCATCACCACCACCTTGGCTTCCTATTATATCATGGGAACCTCCAACCCCTCCACCCCCCTCTACTTTGACGGACAGGAGGTAGAGCGGATGGGAACCAAAGGCACCTGGGGCGTCTACGTCCAGCTGGCCATGGGAGCCAACCATTTTTCCGTCCGTCAGGGAGACCAGACCGTCACCGTCTCCATCACCCGCCGGGCGGTGCCGGGGGTGCAGCCCATCAGCATCATTACTGCCGGTTCCATGTACCCTGCCGTACAGGGCGGCGTCAAGATCGGGGAAAATCTGGGGGTAGA
Source organism: uncultured Clostridia bacterium (assembly GCA_937894185.1). Taxonomy (GTDB): domain Bacteria; phylum Bacillota; class Clostridia; order Oscillospirales; family Ruminococcaceae; genus WRAV01. The sequence goes on from CALCSA010000253.1 coordinate 13,906, forward strand.
GTGTGTAGCTCCCTCCGGCGCAACAGTGACCGCTACCTTTGAGGGCAAGACCGTCACCCTGCAGCAGGTTGCCAACGCAAACTCCGGCGTTCCCGCCACCTTTAAGGGAGAGATCCCCGTGGGGACCGATTATCCCGCAGGAGTCACCACCAAGGTGGGCAAGGTGAGCTATCAGCTGACCTGGGGCGGCAAAACCACCAAGTACCAATCCCAAGGCGATGTGTTTGTGGCAGGATCGGGAAGCTACATCGCCGTTCGGGTGACAGCTTATCAGGGCCTTGTCTACGATGACCCCAAGATGCCGGGCATCTTCCGGGAAAAGC
>CALCSA010000254.1 GCA_937894185.1 uncultured Clostridia bacterium
GGAGGAGCCGATCTCGTTCTGCACCGCCCGGGAAATCAGATCCAGAGCGTCCCCCGTGACCTGCCGCCCCCCTGCCGTAACCGTGATCTCTCCGCTAAAATCCGAGCTGCTACCCGACCGGGAGCCTTTGGTTCCAGAGCCTTCGTCCAGCACGTAGTCGGCGTATTTGTCCTCGATGTTCTGGGTGCTCTTGGCCTTCTTGCCCTCGTCCAGCACATAGTTTGCGTATTTGTCCTCGGCGGTCGTGGCCTTGTTGGCGGTATCCGCCACGGAAGAAGGAGCCGCCACCGGCTGCACCGCCTGAGAAGCCAAAGGTTGAAGATTGGGCAGGGGTTCGGAGGCCTGCTGAGTCCGAAGGGCCTCAGGCTGGGAGGGCTGGGGTGGCGGGGCTTCCTCGCCGGATTGGGAAGCGGAAGATGCTTCCGGCTCCTTGGGTTCCTCCTCCGGCTGGGAGGCGGAGGCTTCTTCCTCCGGTTCTTCCTCTTCTTCCGGCGGGGTGTCGGGCCGGGTGACCGTCTGGTCCATAGGGAGCGGATCGGGCAGATCCACCGGCGCTGTGGTGGGAGAGGTGATCACCGAGGAGCGGTAATCCAGCCCGGTGGGAGGGCTTCCCCCATAGAGCTGATACCAGATATCCGGCATAAGGGGCCGAGGGTTGACCGCCGCCTTGCCTCCAAAGTCGCCGGGGTCCTCCCCGTCCCGCAGCTTGCGGGCTGCCACCACAAAGCGGGCGTCGGTGAACTCGTAGGTGCAGGTGGAAAGGGTGATCAGCTCATCCCCCGGCTCCACCTCCACCCCGGTATCAATGATGCTGCGGATTTGCAGCTGATAGGCGTAGTTTAGCAGATCGGCGTCGGACTGCGCGTCAATGAAGTTGTGGTAATCAAACACGTGTCCCTGATTATCGTAGGCGTTGGTGATCATCACCGCGAAGATGGCGTAGCTGCCGTCCTCATACACCGTGGAAAAATCAATGACGGGGTGCTCTTTAAAGTAGGCCAGAGCACCATCCTTGCCTGTGTTTTTGTCGTAGATATTGTAGTTCATGATCTCGCCAAAAATCTGGTTATCCTTCATGTTGTGGCCGTAAATCACCAGATTGTCGCTGGGGCTTTTGATATCCGCCCGGTGGTCCAGAAAGGGGATGCCGTATTCGCTGTATTCCTTCTTGTAGTTTTTGCGCAGGTAGTAGTCGTTGTCCGGCCCCTGCACCACAGGATAGGCCATCTGGGTGCCGGGGATGCTGATAAAGCCTGCCACATCCGGATTGGCGGCGTACAGGGCCCCGAACTTTTTCTGATACTCCCGGGGAAAGTCATCGGGGATCTCATAGTCGCCCATCTCCCCATAGGTATACATATCCTGAAGCCGGCCTGCCAATTCCTTGGCGGCCCAAGCGTCGTAATAATATTTTCCCACATAGCCCGCGCTGCCCAAAAAGATCAGCACAGCTAAAATAAACACAATTTTTTTCACTTTAACCCCCGGCCGGTCGGCCCTTCGGATGATGAAATTGCGGCCCAGCTTCCGCCAAAATCCCACTTTTGGGGAACTTCCCGCCAGCAGACTGTCGTCCTGCCCCGGCAGATCGGTCACTGTGCGCCCACCCAGAGCCTCCTCCAACGGGATGGCCCCCATGTACTGGCCGGGCAGATAGTCCACAAAGAGGCGAACCATGTTCAGCGCCCGGGAAAGAGCCGCATCCAGCACCAGATCCTGTTCTTCGGGGTAGCCGTCCCCCACAATCAGCTTTTTGACATAGACGCTGTTTTGGTCACAGACTGCTATGTAAACAAGGCCCAGTGGATTTTTGCGGTCATATCCCTGCCCTACCGTCAGGGCGACACCGATGCCCGCCTCCGACTTCCGACGGGCGGCGTCGGCCAAAAACACCGCCGCCTGTTCGCTGCATCCCCCGTACTTTTTGACCATCCGAAAGGGGATACCCAGCTTTTCCCACTTGGCCCGGTCGGTGTCCACCGCCACGGTGTAGCGCAGAATTTCCCCGCCATGCCCCGCTTCGCTCAGCACTCGGGTGAGCATTCCCCCGCTGCCCGATTCGGCCAC
>CALCSA010000255.1 GCA_937894185.1 uncultured Clostridia bacterium
TCATTTCCACCAGTGTGGTGATGATAGCCGGGCTGGGCGGCGGGTAAACGTTTGGGAAAAGGAGGAGGAATATGTCGGCTGTCAGGGAGTGGGCTTTTTCCCTCTGTGCCGCCATGGTGGCGGCGGGGCTTGTGCGGATGCTGCTGCCCAAAAGCAATCTGGAAAAGATGCTGCGGATGGTTCTGAGCGTCTTTTTTCTCTGCTGTCTGCTGTCCCCGGCAGTGCTGCGGGCTCCCGCCCTGATGGTGGAAATCGAGAATATCAGTCGGGAGGAGCTGGCGATCCGCAGCGAAAAAGTCACCGATCTTGCCCGGCAGCAGACCTTAGAGCTGGCTCGGGAGAGTTTGCACAAGCTGGTGGAGGAGAAATTAGAGCAAAGGGGAATAAAAGTCCATACTATCACCATAAATATGGTAACAAAAGGACAAAACGAAATGGTGTTGGAATCGGTGGAGCTTCTGCTGGACTCTGCCGATCAGGACAGTGATCAAAGTCTGGCGCAGGAGCTGGGCCGGGAACTGGGGGCCGAGGTGATTCTCGACTACCGGTAAATGCAGGGAAGGAGAAGCCCCATGGATGCTTCAAAGTTTTTTCGCGCATGGAGGAGTTTTTTCTCCAAAGATGTCAGGCTGAAAATTATTGTGCTGCTGGGCCTGACGGGGATGTTGATGATTCTGATCTCCCAGTTTATCAGCCGGGGCGACACGCTGCCTCAGAAGCCACCCAACGAGGCGACGGCCTACTTTACCTCGGAAGAGTACATCGCGTCTCTGGAAACCAAGCTGGAAAACCTGATATCCGGCATCGACAAGGTGGGCCGCGCTCAGGTGATGATCACCCTGGAAAGCGGAGTGGAGTACGTCTACGCTCAGGAGCAAAAGCGCAACACCGACACCACCAGAGAGCCGGGAGGGGAAGAAGTCATTTTGGTGAACCAGAAGGAAAACGTGGAGCAGACCTACATCCTTGTGGAAACGGAATACGGCAAGCGTCAGGCTCTGGTGCTCACCCAGCGGCAGCCCAAGGTGCAGGGAGTTGTGGTGGTCTGCGAGGGCGCCGACGACATCCGGGTGCAGGAAAAGCTCATTTCTGTTGTAACAACCGCCCTTGGCATTCCAACTACCAGGGTCTGCGTTGTAAAAATAGGTCAACAATAACTGTATATTACATATCAAGCGGGAGGAAGCGCAATGAACATGATCATCGGCAAGCGGCAAATTATCTTGGCAGCCCTGGTGCTGGGGCTGGGTATCGCAGTCTACTTAAACTGGCAGTATTCTCAGGTGGCGGTGGAGCTTCCCATCACCGATGCCATTGAGCAGGGAAGCCCCAACTATGGCGAAGCGCAGTATGTGGATTCTCCCCAAGGGTTGCAGGATGACGAAACCTACTTTGTAGAGGCCAAAATGAGCCGTCAAAAGGCCAGAGATGAAGCGGTGGAAACGCTGGCGGTTATGCTGGCCGACGCCGAGCTGGACAGCGAGCAAAAGGCAGAGCTGGCCATGCGGGCTGCCGATCTTGCCGATTCCATTGAGAAGGAAGGCAAAATCGAAAACC
>CALCSA010000256.1 GCA_937894185.1 uncultured Clostridia bacterium
TATACGCTGAAGGTCGCCAATTCCAGAGGGGGCATCTACGACCGCAACTTTCGCCCTTTGGTCAACGACACCCACCGGTATGTGGCCTCAGTGCTGCCCACTCCTCAGGCCGCCGCCGAGCTTCTGCGGGTGATGCCGGAGGGGGAGCGGGAATCGGTGATGGACCGGCTTTCCGGCGGACTTCCTTTTGCGCTGGAAGTGCCCACCAACAATATTTACGCCGTGGGAATCGACGTGTTTCAAGTGCCCAACCGCTACACAGACAGTCAGTTGGCACCTCATCTGGTGGGCTATCTGGGGGACGGGGGCCGCCGGGGAGTGTTTGGCATTGAGCGGTCCTACGACAGCCTTTTGGAGGAATCGGGAGCTACCTTTCAGGCAAAGTATCAGGTAGACGCCACCGGCCGCACCATGGAGGGCGGCGGGGTGGAAATCTTCCGGGAAAACGAGAGCTCTGCCGCCGGAGTGGTCCTTACGTTAGATAAGGAACTGCAGCTTCTGACCCAAAACGCACTGGCTCAGGGCTGCGAAAAGGGGGCTGCCGTGGTGCTGGACATCGCTACGGGAGAGATTCTGGCTATGGCCAGCCTCCCCGCCTTTGACCCAAACGACGTGGCCGCCAGCCTTAAAAGCACCGATGCTCCCTTTATCAACCGTGCTCTTTCCGGCTACAACATCGGCTCGGTCTTTAAGCTTGCCGTAGCCTCCGCAGCGCTGGAAAGCGGCATCTCCGCCTCTTATCCCTATGTCTGCCAAGGCTTGATCGACGTGGGAGGACAGATGTTCCGCTGCAACAACCACGCGGTTCACGGCCCCCTTTCCATGGCCAAGGCTCTGGAGGTCTCCTGCAACACCTACTTTATCAATCTGGCCCAACAGATAGACCCCGGCTTTTTGCTGGCTGTCTGCCGCCATCTGGGATTGGGAGAAGAAAGTGAGCTGGCCTCGGGCCTCACCGCTCAGGCGGGAAACCTTCCTACCTTAAAGGAGCTGAGCAGTCCGGCGGCTCTGGCCAACTTCAGCTTTGGACAGGGCAGCTCTCTGGCCACCCCCCTGCAAATCGCCCGGATCGTGTCCATCATTGGCAATGACGGAGCCGACATCACCCCCAGTCTGGTGCGGGGCTTTACGCAGGATGGCCTTTCTTTTTCGGAGCGTGCTCCCAGTTATGCCGGCAGTCAGGTGCTCTCCTCCAAAACAGCCCGGAAAATGCAGGAGCTGATGGTGGGGGTAGTGGAGGACGGCAGCGGGCGCACCGCCCGCCCCCTTGTAGGAAGTGCAGGCGGCAAGACTTCCTCCGCCCAAACCGGCTTTGTCACCGGGGAGGGCGAGGATGCCAAGGAAATCGTCCACGCATGGTTTGCCGGATTCTACCCCGCCCGGCAGCCCCGCTACAGCATTGTGATCTTTGTGGAGGGCGGAGAATCCGGCGAGCGGGTGGCGGCTCCCATCTTTAAGCAGATCGCCGACGGCATCGCCGCAAAGAACCTCTCCTAAGATGGAATGTTCGGGTGGGTTGGACTGCCGATTCCTCCTCTGGTTTGAGAGGATTCCATGTTACCTTGGATGACAGCCCCCGGGTTGTATCAGTTCCTCTGGATGTTATAAAAAGCGCAGCGACCAAGTGATAAAGTCGCTGCGCTTTTTTGTATTCCTGCCACTTTTGTCCTCTTTCCTTTATCACTCTCCCTTGGGATTTTGCATAAACTGGCATAGATTTCTTGTGCCGTGGGCGGCAGCAGCACCGCACACGGCCTTGTATTCAAAAAATTCACGAGGTGAAAACATGGCAAACCCTACCATACTAATGAGTTCGGTGACTTCGGCCCTGCGGGCGCAAAAGCTGCTGGAGCAAAGAGGAACCCGCTCCTATATCAGAAAGATTGCCAACAACCAAAAGCTGGGTGGTTGCGGCTATGGATTGGAAATTCAGGGAGATGTCAATACTGCGCTGAATCTGTTGTGGGCTGCCGGCATTCGGATTCTGGGAGTTTTATAGCATCGATGGAACACAAAAGTTTTTCACATCTGCAAGGGTGTAACCATATACGGGGGTGTACCTGAAATGATTTATTTTGACAACGGAGCAACCACTTTCCCGAAGCCTCGGGAGGTAACCGGGGCTGTCCATCAGGCCATGACCCGTTACGGCGCCAATCCGGGCCGCAGCGGCCACGATCTGAGTATTCAGACATCCGCCAAGGTCTATGAGTCCCGGGAGGCTGCCGCCAAGCTTTTTGGTGTGGAGGACCCCGGCGAGGTGGTATTCACCTCCAACTGCACCCACGCCATCAACATCGCCCTTAAGGGATTGCTGCGGCCGGGGGATCACGTCATCCTCTCGGATTTGGAGCACAATGCCGTTCTGCGGCCCATCCACACCTTATCCCAAAACGGAATCATCGGGTACGATGTTGCTGCCACTCACCCTCAGCCCCGGGATACGGTGGAGTCCTTTCGCCGTCTCATTCGCCCGGACACCCGGCTGATCGTCTGTACCCACGGCTCTAATGTCTTTGGCATCCGGCTGCCCATTGAGGAGCTGGCCCTTCTCTGCCGGGAAATGGATCTGTTTTTTCTGGTGGATGCCGCCCAAACCGCAGGGGTTCTGGAAATCAATGCTCCCCGCGTCGGCATCGACTTTTTGTGCACTGCCGGTCACAAGGGACTGTACGGGCCTTCCGGCACCGGGCTTCTTGTCACCGCCTTGGGTAGCAGCTTGGACACCCTGACAGAAGGAGGCACCGGCAGCTTTTCCGCCAGCTTTGAGCAGCCTGTGGAGATGCCGGACAGGCTGGAAAGCGGCACCGTCAACACGGTGGGGATTCTGGGATTGGGGGCAGGCATTGCCTTTGTACAGGAAAAGGGAACCGCTAACCTCTACCGCCATGAGATGCGGCTGGCTCAGGAAATCTTTCAGCAGCTTAAAAAGTTGCCCCAGGTCATCTTTTACACCCCCGACTTTGCAGAGGGCAGCCACCTGCCGGTTCTTTCCTTCAACATCCGCGGGATGGCGTCGGAGGAGGTAACCGACGCCCTGTCGCGTCAGGGATTTGCCTTGCGGGGCGGACTTCACTGTGCTCCCTTGGCCCACCGGAAGATGGGAACCTTGGAGCAGGGAGCGGTGCGCATCAGTGTGGGTGCTTTTAATACACGGGATCAGGCTCTTAAATTATGCGATGCCATAAAAAAAACTTGCCGCCACAGTTGAATTACCGCCACAATGTGGTAGAATAGTATTATACGGGGAGTTGTCCCAAAAAGCAGATGCTTGAAAGTGCGCGCGGCCCCTGCCCTATGGATTGGTGCGGGCCGCTTCTGCTAGAATTCCCTTGAATGATAATTTGCTCTTGATTTGTGCCTTTTCAGCTAAAATGGTCTGCCGCCTATTTTATCCTAAAGGTCATCAGATCACCGGCATTTTTTCATTCTGTCGGGAATGTTTAACTGCGTTCCCGCCGCTTACCTGCGGACCTCTCCAACTTCTAATAAAAAACGCCGACGTTGGTCGGCTGCCCGGGAGGGTGGATCTTGTCGGATATCCGAAGTGCTTTGGCCACATTTTGGGAAAACCTGCGGGGCATTGTCAACACGGTGGGTTTGGCCGATATTCTGGACATTCTCATTGTAGCTTTTTTAATCTATCATGCTGTGCGGTTGGTGCGGGAAACCCGGGCCATGCAGCTGGTAAAAGGCATTGTGCTAATCTTAGTCATGTATGTGTTGGCGCTTTATCTTAAGCTCACCACCCTTTCATTTTTCATCACCAACATTTTGCAGTGGGGGATTGTGGCGCTGGCCATTGTCTTTCAGCCAGAGCTTCGTCGTGCTTTGGAACAGGTGGGGCGCTCCAAGCTTTCCAGTTCTCTGTTCCGGGAAGCGGAACCCGGCGATGACCTTCCTCTGAAAAAGATGCTGGATGCTGTGTGCTCTGCCGCTGTCTACCTGTCTGAGCGCAACACCGGTGCTTTGATGGTGCTGGAGCGGGAAACAAAACTAGGGGATGTGATCGGAACCGGAACCATCATCGATTCCGAGCCCACCACAGAGCTGATCTGCAATATCTTCTTCCCCAACTCCCCCCTGCATGACGGTGCGATGGTGTTGCGGGGCGGGCGGCTTCATGCGGCCGGATGCTTTTTGCCTTTATCCTCCAACGATGAAATTGGGCGGGAACTGGGAACCCGTCACCGGGCAGCTTTGGGTATGAGTGAGGTTTCCGATGCGGTGATCGTGGTGGTGTCGGAGGAAACCGGCGCTATTTCCGTTGCCATGAACAGCCGCCTTCAGCGAAATCTTTCGGCTCAAAACCTTGCCAAGCTGCTGGAGGCTAAGATGTTCAGCTTGCGGCAGGGAGAGCCGGCCCCTGCCAATAAGCGCGGCTTTTGGAGGATGTTCCAATGAAAAAGCTGAATATTAATCTAAAAGGCTTGGGCTTTCAAAAAATCAGCATGAAAAAACTGTTTGATAACGACCGCTTTGTGCTGGTGTTCTCGGTCTTTACGGCGATTTTCTGCTGGATCGTGGTAGTGATCGCCATTAGCCCCACCACCCCCCGGGCCATTGGCGACGTTCCGATACAGATTTCTTTGCGCAGCGACCGCCTGCAGGAAATGGGGCTTTCGATCATCGGGGATATGGACGATCTGGTGGAGGTAATGGTGGAAGGTCCCCGGTCGGTGGTGGGAAACATCAAGCCGGAGGACCTCAATATTACCGTTAGCTTGGCCAAGGTAACCGAGGCCGACACCTATGATCTGGAACTGGTGCCCCTGTCTACCCCCGCAGATTACACCATCTTGGGCATTCGCCCCGCAACGGTACGGGTTCGGTTGGATCAGGTCGTGTCCAAGTCACTGGATGTGGATCTGATTACCCGGGGGTTGGCTGTAGCTGCCGGATATCAGCTGGGTACTGAGCAGGTCTCCCCCACCACCGTGCGGGTAACCGGCCCCGCCTCCGAGCTGGAGAAGGTGGCTCGTTGTGTGGCCTCAGTGGAGCTGGCCCAGCCCCTTTCCAACACCTACGCCTCCACAGTTCCCCTCAAGCTGTTGGATGCTCAGGG
>CALCSA010000257.1 GCA_937894185.1 uncultured Clostridia bacterium
TGGCGGCAGCTCTTTTTTATGGCGTCATTGAGCGGCGCATCACCTTGGATGCCTGCATTGCCGCCCACTCGGCTAAAAAACCGGAAAAGCTGGATGGCGCAGTCCTCTGCGCTCTGCGGCTGGGAGTCTACCAGATTCTATATATGGACTCCATCCCCCACAGCGCTGCGGTGGATGAGAGCGTCGAAATCGTGAAGAAGCTGCGCAAAACCCAAGCGTCGGGATATGTTAACGGGGTGCTTCGCTCCTTCCTGCGGGGGGAAGCTGTCATTCCACTGCCCCAGAAGCCTTTGTCCGCCCGGCTGGCCGTGGAGTTTTCCTGTCCCCAGCCGCTGGTGGAAAGCTGGCTTTCCGCTTACGGGGAGGAGGCCGTCCGCCGCTTTTTATCCGGCAGCGTGGGGCCTGCACCTTCGGCCTTGCGGGTCAACACCCTGCGGATTTCCCCGGAGGAGCTGACGAAGCGTCTGGAACAGGAAGGCGTCGCCGCCGCTCCCCACCCCCATATCCCCGGCTGCCTTATGGTTCGGGGAGGGGCCCTGCACAAAACCAAAGCCTTTCGGAAAGGGCTGTTTCACCTGCAGGATCCGGCCAGTCAGCTCTGTGTTTTGGCCTTGGGGGTGTCGCCGGGGATGCGGGTGCTGGACGCCTGCGCCGCTCCGGGGGGTAAAAGCTTTACTCTGGCCCAACAGATGGAAAATCAGGGAGAGCTGGTGGCCTGCGACCTCTACCCCAAGCGGGTGGGCCTTATCGAAAAGAGAGCGCGGGAGATGGGCCTTGGCTGCATCACCCCCCAGAGCCGGGATATGACGGAGTTCGACCCGGAGCTGGGCACCTTTGACCGGGTGCTCTGTGATGTTCCCTGCTCGGGCTACGGAGTCATTCGCCGCAAGCCGGAAATTAAATACAAGCCCTTGGAAGATTTTACAGATATCCCCAATATTCAGTATAAAATACTGGAAACAACCGCACAATACTGTAAGGCAGGCGGGGTTTTAATCTACTCCACCTGCACGCTCAATCCCGCAGAAAACGCTGAGGTGCGGGAGCGGTTTCTCGCCGCTCACCCGGAGTTTTCTCCCCGGCCTCTGGGGGGCGTGTTGGGGGAGGATTCCCAGCGCACGCTAATGGGGGAATGGGATGCCGACGGCTTTTATCTGGCCGCCTTTACAAGGAGGGAGGAGCCGTGATCAATCTCCTGAACCTGACCCCGGAGGAGCTTTCCGACCTGCTGGGCAGTTGGGGAGAACCCGCTTTTCGGGCGGGGCAGATCTTCGGTTGGCTCCATCAGAAGCAGGCGGCAACCTTTGACGAAATGACCAACCTTCCCAAGTCTTTGCGCGGCAAGCTGGAAGAACATTGCACCACCGGAAACCTGAACCTTAAAAAAAGACTTGCCTCCGCCCTAGATGGTACGGTAAAATATCTATACGGTCTGGAGGATGGAGCCGCGGTGGAGGGCGTGGTGATGCGCTACCGCCACGGCAACAGCCTGTGTATTTCCACTCAGGTGGGCTGCCGGATGGGCTGTGGCTTTTGTGCCTCCACTCTGGGGGGGCTGGTGCGGGATCTTTCCGCCGGGGAGATGCTGGGGGAGGTGTATGCCGCCGCCCGGGACCTGCCCGAGGGAGAAAAAATCGGCAGCGTTGTGCTGATGGGCATCGGGGAGCCTTTGGATAACTTTGATAACGTCTGCAAGTTTTTGGAACTGCTCTCCCACCCCAAGGGATTTGGGATGAGCCTGCGCCATGTCTCGCTTTCCACCTGCGGTTTGGTGGACGGC
>CALCSA010000258.1 GCA_937894185.1 uncultured Clostridia bacterium
ACGCCGCTATTCCAGATGCCGTAAATGAGAGGAGGGATCAGACCAAACAAGAGGCAAAACCCAAATCCAAGGGCAAACAAGAGACGGATCAGGTTGAACGGTGAGGCGGTAGAATTCATCTTTGGCATGTTGTACGTCCCAGCCGGGCCTTGGGCAGAGAAGGTTCCGGTGGAGTTTATGCTATCCGGCCCGAATTTTTAGTCATTATAGCATGTTTTAACCCGGGGAACAATAGCGGGCCCAAGATACCTTGCAGAGCTGCATGCCGCCCGCAACAGAAAAAGAGCGCAGACTTTGTTCTGCGCTCTTTTATGCTTTGGCGTACATATTATGACTATATAATAAGAAAAAACTACTTTTGCTTGGGGTATTCCAAGATATAGATCTCTACCTGACGCATACCGTTGAGGCAACTTTCGTCATAGGTTTGGTAAAACAGGTCTACGTCGATGATATCCTGCACCAGACCGGTGCCTGTATCTGCCGCAATGGCGTATCCGTAGACGAATCGGCCGTCGGCGCTGCGAATGTACAACTTAGAGCCGTAGGGAATTTCCTTGGGGTCAACCGCCACATGTCCCACCGCCGCCTTGAGGTAGCCGCAGGCTGTGCCTGCTCCCGGCTTTGCGCTGTAACCTGCCGCCCGCTGTTTTTTCAGCACGGCTTCGTAGCCTACAGGCACGCCGTTTTCGTCCAGCTCCCACTCAAAGTCCAGAGGGGAAACGGGGGCGCGGTCGGTTCCCACAAGAACCCGCTGGGGAACGGAAGGCTGCAATACGGTTTCGTCCGTCAGGGTTTGTTCCACCACCACACCGTCTCGCAAAACCCGCTCATAGGTTTGCAAAGCCAGACCGTCCTTGCCTTCGCAAACCACCCGCTTTTTACCCGGCTTTAGCAGGGAAGAAGCGACTTCTTCCGTTTCGAAGGGAACCACGTTTTCCTCGGTGACAGTGTCCCGGGTCCAGCGCTCCACTACGATCCGATCCCCGGGGTCTACCGTCCGGCCGGGGAAATGGCTCATGTCGTCCCCCGGGCCCAGCGTTACCTTGGCCCGCTTTAAAATTTCGTCTACCGTATCGGTGCGTGTTACCCGCACCTCGTACTCCAGGCCATCCGCCACTACAGTGACGGTGTAATGCCGATCTGCCTGCAGGTCCAGCATGGCGCCCAGATCATCCTCGTCGTGATCGTAGGCGAGAACGATTTGACCGCTGCGCTCCATTTCCTCCAAAGTCATCGGCTTGGGGGGGGCGGTGCTGTCCAGCCGGCCCCGGTAGGCACTGACGCCTACTGCCGTTCCTAATAGGAGGAGCAGGGCTACCATTGCGATACGTCCTCTGCGAGAGGTTAGGGCTTCCCGCAGAACGCGTCGTCTCTTACTTGACATAAAACTCTCCTTTTGGCATGGAGATGGGCAAAGGCCCAAACCCATGCTTACCAAAGCAAAGTCATTATAGACAGGGCTGCATGGTTTTGTCAATTTATAAAAAAGGATAAACTTACCAAAAAACCATTTCTTTCGATGCAAAGTCCCTAAAAAAACTGTATAAAATTGCAAGGAAAACTAATTGAAATAGAATATTTTTTGTAAGTTCCTACATACTTTTCTGTTTGAGGGAAAATCACACCGGTTTTGGGTACCTTTTTGCAGACGGAAGGCCCTCCCGCTCTCTGTTCTCCTGTGCTCCTGCTCCGAAAAAGAATCCCCGCGGAGATGCGGCGGTCTTCCCCTTGGCTGTCTAAAGCCAAACCATTATGCCAATAATCTCAACAGAATTTGCTGGAAGGGATGGTTGGTCAATGAAAGCGGTCATTATGGCGGGAGGAGAGGGCAGCCGCCTGCGCCCCCTCACCTGTGATATGCCCAAGCCTATGGCCCGCCTGTGCGGACGCCCCATGCTGGAGTATATTTTAGATTTGCTGGCGCTTCACGGCATCCGGGAAGCCGCCCTCACTCTGCGGTATCTGCCGGGGCAGATTGTGGAGCACTTTCCCGAGGGAACCTACAAGGGCATCAAGCTTGATTTTGTGGAGGAAACCTCTCCCCTTGGGACGGCGGGGGGGGTAAAAAACGCCTGCCAGCCCGAGGACGACAACATCCTCATCATCAGCGGAGACGCCCTCTGCGACTTTGATTTGGCAGCCTTTGCCGCCTACCATAAGAAAGGGGGAGCCGCCGTCACCATTCTGGGCAAACAGGTGGAGGATCCCCGGGAATACGGGCTGATTGATGTGGATGATACGGGAAAGGTGGCTGGATTCATCGAGAAGCCCGCCTTTTCCCAAGCGGTGAGCGATCTGGCCAACACCGGCATTTACATGCTTTCCAAACGGGCACTGGAACTGATTCCCCATGGAGAAAGCTTCGACTTTGCCCGGGATCTGTTCCCTCTTCTTCTCAGCCGGGGAGAGACTCTGCGCTGTTGGGAGGGACAGGGCTACTGGTGCGACATCGGGGATTTGGACACCTACATCTCCTGCCAGCGGGATATGCTCCACGGCAGAGTGAAGTGCAGCCTCCCCGAGATGGAGGCGGTGACGGGGCGTCCCGCAGGAGTGGTCATCCAGCAACCGGTTTACATCGGCAAAAACGTGGTGCTGGAGGACGATGTTCTCATCGAAGCGGGAAGCGTTCTGGACGATGGCTGCACCGTGGGCCGGGGAACGCGGGTCACCGGCAGCGTGGTGCTGCAGGGAGCCCACATCGCCCGGGGAGCCACGCTCACCGGCAGCCTTGTCTGCGCCGGAGCTTCCGTCAAGGCGGGGGCCATGCTCTTTGAAGGCTCTACGGTGGGGGCGGGGGCCGTGGTGGGAGAACAGGCCAGCGTAGCCGCCGGGATTAAAATCTGGCCGGGCAAAAAGGTGACGGATTTCTCCCGGGCGACCCTTCATGTCAAGGTGGGGGGCGATA
>CALCSA010000259.1 GCA_937894185.1 uncultured Clostridia bacterium
GGGATGTGCAGGGAGCCAAAAATGTAGCGGTGATCTCCGACTTTGCTGCCCAGCGGCTTTTTGGCAATCATGACCCCTTGGGTCAGGAGGTCAAGGTGTATCAGGACACCATGATCCACACCTTTACGGTGGTGGGGGTGTATGAGCACAACATGTCCGGCTTCCGGGGGATGGCAGCCACCTCCCAGGATGATATTTCCACCGATATTTACATCCCCCTCAACACCTCTTATTATATCGAGGGGTGGTACCCCACCGGCTATTCCTGGTTTAGTGTGGTGGCCAGAGCAGGAACTGACGCCAAGGTTTTGGCTGACGACATCGCCGCCTACTTTAACCGCTTTTATGAAAACAACATCAACTGGCGGGTTTACGCCTACGCCATGGAGATGTATCTGGAGCAGATGAACACCATGCTGGGAGGGGTCGCCCTGTTTATTGGAGCAGTGGCCGCCATTTCCCTGATTGTGGGTGGCATCGGCGTCATGAACATCATGCTGGTGTCGGTGACCGAGCGCACCCGGGAAATTGGCACCCGCAAGGCTCTGGGAGCCAGAAACAGCGCGATCCGCATGCAGTTTATCGTGGAGGCCATTATCATCTGCCTCATCGGAGGCATTCTGGGCATTCTGGTGGGAATCGCACTGGGAGCGGTAGGCTCCTCGGTGGTGATTCAAACCATGGGGGAAGGCATGCTGCAAAACGCCTTTTCCATCCCCGTCACAGCCATTGTGGTGGCGGTGGCCTTTTCCATGGTCATCGGAGTCTTTTTTGGATTCTACCCGGCCAACAAAGCAGCCAAGCTGGACCCCATCGACGCCTTGCGTTACGAATAAACCCATTCCCTAATTTCCCCAATCCAAAGCCCCGGCCTCTCCTTTTGGAAGAAGCCGGGGCTTTGGCGTGTGCCTATTTGCTTATGTACTGGCTCATGAAATCCAGCAGGCGAAAGGTTAGCCTTTAGCAACCGCAGCCATCGAACGAGTTGCCGCAACCGCAGCCGCAGCCGCTGTTGCCAAAGTTGTTTCCGCAGCAGAAGCACAGCAGGAGAATAATGATAATGATCCAACAGCAATTGTTGTTACCGAACATGTAAGCTCCTCCTTTAATTGGATTCACCCCATACTATGCTTTCGAGAGAAATAGGGTTACAAATAAAAAAATAGAAACTCCTCTTTTTGCCGTAAAATACGGAATAACCTTCCTTTCCCCCGTCAAAGCTGTTAGTAGCAGAACAGGCATCGGATTTTTGGGAATAGCAGCATCCAAATTTTTCGGCCCATAAGGACTGGCCGCTTCTGCATATATAGTAATGACGGGCCTGTTTTTGGTCCCTGGCGAAAGGATTGATTACATGTTTCGTTTCAGCGGGTTTACTCAAAAAGCCAACAATGCCATCAACACGGCAATTGCTCAGGCGGGCTCTTTGGGCCACACGTATGTTGGCAGCGAGCATTTGATTTTGGGAATGCTGGATGAGGGCAGCGGTGTGGCTTATACCGTGCTGACCCAGAAAAACATCACCTTTGAAGGGTACCGGGGACAGATTGTCCAAAGTGTGGGGCGGGGGGCAAAGACCAACCTGACTCCCGAGGATTTTACGCCCCGGTGTAAAAAGGTGCTGGAAATGAGCATCATCAAGGCCAGAATGATGGGTCAGAGCTATGTGGGCACCGAGCACATTCTCATGGTGATTGCCAAAGAGCCGGACAGCTACGGCGTCAAGCTGCTGCGGGAACTGGGGGCGGTCCCCGATGTTTTGGTCAACAGCATGCTGGAATCCCTTTCCTCCGAGTTGGGAGAAGGGGCGGCAGGGGAAAAATTCCGCAAGCCTCTTTCCCGTCGCAGTGAGCCCGGAGGTTCCACCCAAACTCTGGACCGGTACAGCCGGGACCTGACCGCCATGGCCCGGATGGGCCGTCTGGACCCGGTGATCGGACGGGACAAAGAGGTGCAGCGCCTCATTCAGATTCTTTCCCGCCGCACCAAGAACAACCCCTGTCTGGTGGGGGAGGCCGGGGTGGGAAAAACCGCCGTGGTAGAGGGGCTGGCCCAAAAGATCGTCCTCTGCGAGGTGCCCGAGACCCTGCGGGATAAGCGGCTAGTGACGCTGGACATCACCTCCATGGTGGCGGGGGCCAAGTATCGGGGCGACTTTGAGGACCGGATCAAAAACACCTTGGAAGAAGTCATCCAAAGCCGGGATGTGATCCTTTTTATCGACGAGCTCCACACCATCATCGGGGCGGGAGCGGCGGAAGGAGCCATCGACGCCGCCAACATCCTCAAGCCTCAGCTGGCCCGGGGAGAGCTGCAGCTCATTGGGGCCACCACCATCAATGAATACCGCAAACACATCGAGAAGGATTCCGCCTTGGAGCGACGCTTCCAGAGCATTGTGGTGGAGGAGCCCACCGAAGATGAGGCCATTGAAATTTTGCGGGGGCTGCGCAGCCGCTACGAGGAGCATCACCGGCTGGTCATCTCCGACGACGCTCTCATCGCCGCCGTCACCCTTTCCTCCAAGTATATTCCCGACCGCTACCTGCCCGACAAGGCCATTGACCTCATTGACGAGGCGGCCTCCCGGGTGAGGCTTCAGATTTTCTCCGCTCCTCAGGACCTAAGCGAGCTTGAGAGCCGCCTGATGCAGTATAAAGAAGAAAAGCGGGAGGCCATCAACAGTCAGGATTTTGAACTGGCCAGCGACATCCGGGACCGGGAGCGGATGCTCAAGGGGCGGATTGCCGAGCTGCGGGGAGGCTGGACCTCCGATGGAGCCTACACCCAGGAAAAGGTGGGGCGGGAGGACATTGCCCAGCTGATCGCCGACATCACCGGCATCGAGGTGGCCGCCCTGACCCAAGAGCAGAGCAAGCGGCTCATTAATCTGGAGGAGAGCCTGCGGGAACGGATTGTGGGGCAGGATCAGGCGGTGACCGCCGTGGCGGGAGCCATCCGGCGCAGCAAGGTGGGCCTCAAGGACCCCCAACGGCCCATTGGTTCTTTTATCTTTTTAGGTCCTACCGGCGTGGGAAAAACCGAGCTCTGTCTGGCTCTGGCCGAGACACTCTTTTCCAAGAAGGACGCCCTCATCCGGCTGGATATGAGCGAATATATGGAAAAGCATACGGTGGCCAAGCTGATTGGCTCTCCCCCCGGTTACGTGGGCTACGACGATGGGGGTCAACTCACCGAAAAGGTCCGGCGCAGACCCTATGGCGTGGTTCTCTTTGACGAAATTGAAAAAGCCCACCCCGACGTCTTCAACATCCTCCTGCAAATTCTGGAGGACGGCATCCTCACCGACTCCCAAGGGCGGAGCGTCAGTTTTAAAAATTCCGTCATCATCATGACCTCCAACGTGGGGGCCCGGCACATCACCGAGCAGCGGCAGCTGGGCTTTTCCGGCAGCCTTACCGAGGACCAGAGCTCTCAGGAGATGAAAAAAGAGGTGATGGGTGAGCTCAAGCACCTTTTTAAACCGGAGTTCCTCAACCGGGTAGACGAGATCATCGTCTTTGACAAGCTGGGCCGGGAAGAAATCCGCCAGATTGCTCAAAAGATGTTTCGGCAGCTGGCTCTCAAGGCTCTGGATATGGGAATCCAGCTGGAGTTTACCGACTTGGCCGTGGATAAGATCTCCGAGGTGGGGTTTGACATCATCTACGGTGCCCGGCCTCTGCGCCGGGCGGTGCAGCAAAAAATCGAGGATAAACTGGCTGATTCCATCCTCCAAGGCCATGTCCTGCCGGGAGAAGCCCTTCTCTGTGACTATCAGGAGGACTTTGTTTTCGTCAAAGTATAGTTTAATAGAAGCATCGCCGCCCCGGGCATTGGCTTAACTGCCGATGTCCGGGGCGAAGCCCAATGCTTTGTCACAACTGGACGGTTGGCCTATAATAAGCTATACTATTAAAGTAAGACCCGCGAATTGGACCGAAAAGAAGCCTGTTTGCCTATGATAGGCGCCCTTGCCCGGTGACCCTTATTATCTATAATAAGGTGTGGCGGTATATTTTTGTCGGGAAAGGGCACTTTCTAAACAGTAGAGTAGCGGGGCCGCAAAAAGAAATATCATAAATTTTAAAAAAGGTATTGCAAACAGTCGGCTTATTTGCTATTATATCTTAGCGTGACTGCACGAGATATGCGTTGAAGCGGGAGGTTGCCGCATTTTGCGGGTGAAATTTCCGTGGAGTATGTCCGATTTTAAACCGGGCGACTTTTCTGACCGGACGTGGGAAAGCGGTATGTTATGCCGTAAGGGAGCGTTTCAGTGATAAAAGGCGACGATGATCCGGACAAACCAGTTTGGTGAGGCCGGATTTTTCCATGCCAAAGTATGAAACACCCGGTAACGTGTGCGGGAAGAAAATCTCTCGCCAGTAAAGAACTAGGAGGCGAAGAAAGTGGCAGTCAAGGAAAAACTCAGAATCAAGCTCAGAGGTTACGACGCAAAGCTGGTGGACGCGTCCGCGCAGAAAATTGTCGAAACCGCAAAGCGGACCGGCGCCGATGTCAGCGGCCCCATTCCGCTGCCCACCAAGAAGGAAATCGTCACCGTTCTGCGGGCGGTCCACAAGTACAAGGACAGCCGGGAGCAGTTTGAGATGCGCACCCACAAGCGGCTCATCGACATTCTGCGCCCTTCCAGCAAGACGGTAGAGGCCCTGCAAACCCTAGAGCTCCCTGCCGGTGTGGAAGTAGAGATCAAACTGTAAACAGCCACACGGCAAGGTCATGTTGGCCGAAAGAAACGGTCAACCAATAACCTTTGAAGGAGGAAAACCCTGTGAAAAAAGCAATCCTCGGCACTAAAGTAGGTATGACTCAGATCTTTGACGAAAACGGCAAAGTCATCCCGGTCACCGTGGTTCAGGCCGGCCCCTGCGTCGTCGTCCAGAAGAAAACAATCGAAAACGACGGTTACGAAGCCGTGCAGATCGGTTATGGCGACATCGCGGACAAAAACGCAAGCAAACCCCGGAAAGGCCACTTTGCCAAGAACGACCTGCCGGTGAAACGTCACCTGCGGGAATTCAAACTGGAAGCCTGCGCCGCTGTCAATGTAGGCGACGTCCTCAAGCCCGACATCTTTGAGGTGGGCGATGTGGTAGACGTTTGCGGCACTTCCAAAGGCAAGGGATTTGCCGGTAGCGTCAAGCGCCACGGCACCCGGATGCAAAAGCGTTCCCACGGTGGCGGCCCCGTTCATCGTCATCCCGGCTCTCTCGGCTCCAGCGCTACCCCCGGCCGCGTGATGAAGGGAAAGAAGCTGCCCGGACATATGGGCGCCGAACGAGTGACCATACAGAATCTTGACGTGGTCAAGATTGATGCAGAAAACAACCTGATCGCGTTGCGCGGTGCCATTCCCGGCCCTAAAGGGGGCCTTGTGGCGATTACCAGCAGCGTGAAGAAGGCGTAAGGGAGGAGGAAACACAATGCCGAAGGTAACTGTTTACGATATGGCCGGCGCCAGTGTAGGCGAAATCGAGCTTGCCGACTCCGTATTCGCAGTCAAGCCCAACAAGGCCATTATGCACGCAGCCGTTGTGAACTACCTCGCCAACCAGCGCCAGGGCACACAGTCCACCCTCACCCGGGCAGAAGTCCGCGGTGGCGGCCGCAAGCCGTGGAGGCAGAAGGGCACAGGCCACGCTCGTCAGGGTTCCACCCGCTCGCCCCAGTGGCGGCACGGCGGAATTGCTTTTGGCCCCAAGCCCAGAAGCTACCGCTTTACCCTTAACAAAAAGGTGCGGCGTATCGCCATGAAAAGCGCCTTCTCGGCCAAGGTTCTGGAAGGCAGCATGATTGTGGTAGATAACATTTCCATGGACGAGTTCAAAACCAAGACCATGGTAAAAATGCTGGAAAGCCTGGGTGCGGATAAAAAGGCTCTCATTGTTACCCCCGAGGCCAACCAGATGGTAGTCCGCAGTGCCAGAAACATCCCCGGCGTCAAAACCGCAGCGGTCAACACCCTCAATGTCTACGACATCCTTGGCTGCGATAAGTTTATCATCGCGCGGGAAGCCGTCAACAAGCTCACGGAGGTGTACGCATAATGAAGGATCCCAGGGATATTATCCTGCGCCCCGTCATCACCGAGCGCAGCATGGCCGGAATCGCCGGGCGCAAGTATACCTTCCAGGTAGCGGCCGATGCCAACAAGATTGAAATCGGCAAAGCTGTGGAAGCCTTGTTCGCCGGCACCAAGGTCAAGAGCGTTAATACCATGCATGTTCGCGGCCAGCTCAAGCGGATGGGCCGAAACATGGGCTACACAGCCAGCTGGAAGAAAGCCATCGTCACCCTGGCCCCCGGTTCCAAGGGCATCGAATTCTTCGAAAGCATGGTGTAACGACAGCGACCTGCGGCAGCTTGCCAGCGGAACTGTCCGCCGTGTGGCTGCCAACGTATAGGGTTGCTCAACCCTGCAAGAAAAATGAGGAGTGAAATCTAAATGGCCATCAAAAGTTACAGGCCCACAACGCCTGGCAGACGTCAGATGACCGTAACGGACTTTTCCATGCTTTCCAAGGTGGAACCGGAAAAGTCTCTTCTGACGCCTCTTAAAAAGAATGCAGGCCGCAATAATGCCGGCCGCATCACCGTCCGTCATCGTGGCGGCGGAAACCGCAGAAAGTATCGTGTCATCGACTTTAAGCGGAACAAATTCGACATCCCCGGCGTGGTAAAAACCATTGAGTACGACCCCAACCGCAGCGCTTTTATCGCTCTGGTGGAGTACGAAGACGGGGAAAAGCGCTACATTCTGTATCCCGATGACCTTAAGGTCGGCGACACCGTGATCTCCAGCAGCCAAGCCGACATCAAGCCCGGAAATGCCCTGCCTTTGGAGAACATCCCCGTGGGTACCGTCATCCACAACGTGGAGCTGCACCCCGGAAAGGGCGGCCAGTTGGTCCGCTCGGCAGGCAACCAGGCTCAGCTGATGGCAAAAGAAGGCAACTACGTTCTGGTGCGCCTGCCCTCCGGTGAACTGCGCAATGTGCTGGCCACCTGCATGGCCACTGTAGGTCAGGTTGGAAACACCGACCACGAGAACGTCTCCATTGGTAAGGCCGGACGCACCCGCCATCTGGGAATTCGCCCCACGGTTCGCGGCTCCGCCATGAACCCCTGCGATCACCCCCACGGCGGCGGTGAGGGCAGAAGCCCCATCGGTCGTCCCAGCCCTGTTACCCCTTGGGGCAAGCCGGCCCTGGGCTACAAGACCAGAAAGAAGCATAACCGCAACGATCAGTATATCGTTAAGCGCCGCGGCGCGAAATAACGGCCGAAAGGAGGCAAACACGTAATGGGCAGAAGCGTCAAGAAGGGACCATTCGTACAACCTGTGCTGCTCAAGCGCGTTCTGGAGATGAATGCCAAGAACGAGAAAAAGGTTCTGAAAACCTGGAGCCGCGCATCCACTATATTCCCCGACTTTGTTGGGCATACCTTTGCCGTCCACGACGGCCGCAAGCACGTGCCTGTCTACATCACAGAAGACATGGTCGGTCACAAGTTGGGGGAATTTGCCCCCACCAGAACCTACAGGGGCCACGCAGGCGCCAGGAAAACGAAATAAGAGTGGCCGGAAGGAGGAAGACACATGGAAGCCAGGGCATATCTCAAGTACGCCCGCATTTCGCCCCGCAAGGTGCAAATCGTGTTGGATCTTATCCGCTCCAAGCCGGTTGATCTTGCCACAGCGATTTTAAAGCATACCCCTAAGGCCGCCAGCCATGAGCTGCTCAAGCTGCTCAATTCTGCGGTGGCCAACGCCGAGAACAATCACGGCATGAACCCCGAAGCTCTGTATGTGGCCGAGTGCTTTGTCACCCCCGGCCCCACCCTCAAAAGGATCCGCCCCGTCTCCAAGGGCAGGGCTTTCCGTATCCTCAAGAGAACGTCCCATGTAACCATGGTGCTCAAAGAGCGCGAAGAAGTCTAGAAGGAGGTTAAACCATGGGCCAAAAGGTAAACCCCCACGGTCTGCGCGTGGGTATCATTAAAAACTGGGATTCCCGCTGGTTTGCTCGCGACGACGTCTTCGGCGACACTCTGGTCGAGGACTACCAGCTGCGTAAGTTTTTGAAAAAGAAACTTTATGATGCCGGTGTTCCCAATATCGAAATCGAGCGGGATGCAGCCCGCGTGCGCATCCACATTCACTGTGCCCGTCCCGGTGTTGTCATCGGAAAGGGCGGCGTTGAGATCGAAAAAACCCGCAAAGCCTGCGAGGAGATCATCAACAAAAACCGGGAACAAAAGCTGGCTGTTTACCTCAACGTTGTTGAAGTAAAGCAGATTGACAAGAATGCGCAGCTGGTGGCCGAAAACATCGCCCAGCAGCTGGAAAACCGGGTTTCCTTCCGCCGTGCCATGAAGCAGGCCATCGGCCGTGCCATGCGCTTTGGCGCAAAGGGCATCAAGGTGCAGATAAGCGGTCGTTTGGGCGGAGCCGAAATTGCCCGCACCGAGCACTACCACGAAGGAACCATTCCCCTGCAAACCCTGCGGGCCGACATTGACTACGGCTTTGCCGAAGCCGCCACCACTTACGGCCGCATCGGCGTTAAGGTTTGGATTTATGCCGGAGAGGTGCTGGGCGAAGTGCGCAGCGACCGCCCCAGAAATCCCCGCCAGCCTCGCCGGGACAATCGGGATCGCAGGGATGCAAGAGCTCCCAGAAGCGACAACCGTCCGCCCAGGGGCGACAATCGCCCTCCCCGGGCAGAGGGAAGGAGGCCCCAGTAAATGCTGTTACCGAAAAGAGTAAAATACCGCCGCGTTCAGCGGGGCAGGCTGAAGGGTAAGGCCCTGCGGGGCAACACCGTCACCTACGGCGATTTTGGCTTGGTGGCCATGGAGCCCGCCTGGATCACCTCCAACCAGATTGAGGCGGCTCGTATTGCCCTGACCCGTCATATCAAGCGTGGCGGACAGGTTTGGATCAAAATTTTCCCCGACAAGCCCATTACCGAAAAACCTGCCGAAACCCGCATGGGTTCCGGTAAGGGCAGCCCCGAATACTGGGTGGCTGTGGTAAAGCCCGGCCGTGTTCTGTTCGAAATCGGCGGTGTTAGTGAAGAACTGGCTCGGGAAGCCATGCGCCTTGCCATGCACAAGCTGCCGATTAAGTGCAAGTTTGTTGCAAAAGAGAAAGAATAAGGAGGGTTAAGGCATGAAAGCAACCGAAATCAGAGAACTCTCCGATCTGGAATTGCAGGATAAGCTCAAGGATCTGAAAGCTGAGCTGTTTAACCTCCGTTTCCAGCACGCCATCAACCAGTTGGAAAACCCCATGCGCCTGAGCCATGTAAAAAAGGATATCGCACGGGTTAAGACCATTATGAGTCAGCGCAAGGTCGGCGTGACTAAGCAGTAAGGGAAGGAGGAGCACGCAATGAGCGATCGGAACCTGAGAAAATCCAGGGTCGGCAAGGTGGTCAGCGACAAGATGGACAAAACCGTCGTGGTGGCTATCATCGACAACGTCCGCCATCCCCTGTACAAAAAAATTATCAAGCATACCGTGCGCATTAAGGCCCATGACGAAAAAAACGAGTGCGGCATTGGCGATACGGTGGAAATTATGGAGACCCGCCCCCTTTCCA
>CALCSA010000260.1 GCA_937894185.1 uncultured Clostridia bacterium
GGCTCTGGGCAAGGAGGAAGCCGAGTTGCTGGCGGGGCTGGCCGACGTGTTGGGCCGCACCGATCTGGAAAGCCAGCTGGATGCTCTGGCCGGTGCCCGGGAGCTGCTGGCGGCGCGGTGTGCAAGCCTGCGGGAGGATGCCGGGAAGCGGGGCAGTCTTTACCGGACCATGGGGGTGCTTTGCGGGGCGGCGTTTGTCATCCTGCTGGTGTAGAAAGCGGCCACCCGATGTGTGAGAAAGGTATTGGGAAGGGGAAGGGCAGATGGAAATCGATCTGATTTTTCGCATTGCGGCCATCGGAATTATTGTAGCGGTGCTGGATCAGGTGCTTCGCCGGGCCGATCGCCCGGAAATCGCCACTATGACCACTCTGGCAGGGGTGATCGTGGTATTGCTGATGATGATTACTGAAATCAACAACTTATTTGAAACGGTGAAAAGTGTATTCGGGTTATACTAAGGGGCCGAAAAACCGCCCGAAGTTCAAAGGGGACAAGCAAGCGGAACTTCCATAGTCTGCTGACTGGCGGGCAGTTCCCTCCAGATGTTTTTTATTTTTCCGTTAGGACGTGACGCCTGTGGATGTGACACAACTGTTTACCTTGGTAGGTCTGGGACTGGTGGCCGCCGTTCTGGCGGTGACCTTGCGCCAGCACAAACCGGAATTTGCCCTGCTGGTATCCTTGGGGGCGGGGATTCTGATTCTGACCGGGGTGGTGCAGGAGATTCTGCCGGTGGTGGAGCAGATCGAGACCATCTTCCGGTCCACCAGTATGCCCATAGCCTATCTGCAGGTGTTATTCAAGGCGCTGGGCATCTGCTTTCTCACCCAGATTGCCTGCGACACCTGCAAGGACGCGGGGGAGGGCGCCATCGGTTCCAAGGTGGAGCTGGCGGGCAAGGTGGCGGTGCTGGTGGTCAGCCTGCCCCTGTTCGCCCAAGTGCTGACCATTGTGAGAGGGCTGCTGCTATGAAGCGGGTGATGGCGGCTGTGCTTCTTCTGCTTCTGCTGCTTCCTCTGCCGGCCTGGGCGGAGGAGTCCGGGCTGAGTCTGGAAGAGCAGATGGAGGCACAGCTGGATGCTCTGGGCCGGGACGAGCTGCTCAGCCGGGTTCCCCGGGAGGCCCGGGAATATTTGGAGGAAGCCGACCTCTTTGACGTCAGTCTAAGCCGCCTGATGGAACTGACTCCGGGCAAGTTCTTCCCGGCGCTGGGGCGTATTTTGTGGAATACCATCAAGAGGCCGGCCAGAACCCTTGCCGCCATGCTGGCAGTGATTCTGCTCTGTGCCCTGCTGGAATCCCTGCGGGACACAGTGAGCGAACCGGCTCTTTCGGGAGCGTTTCAGACGGTGAGCATCCTGTGCATCCTTTCGGCGGTGGCCACCCCTATTCTGGACTGCATTGTCCGCACCACCAACACCATTCAGGACGCGGCTTTCTTTATGCTCAGCTTTATCCCCATGTTTTCGGCGGCGATGATCAGCGCCGGGCAGCCTGCCACAGGAGCCGCCTACAACCTCTTTTTGCTCTCCGCCTGTCAGGTGGTGTCTCAGGTGGTGGCCCAGACCTTTATCCCCCTGATGACCATCTATCTGGCCTTTTGCATCTGCGGTTCCTTTGTGCCGGAGCTGAACGTGGCCTCTGCCGCCACGGGAATCCGCAATGCGGTCAGTTGGGCCATGGGGCTGATGCTGACGGTGTTTGTCTCCCTCCTTTCCATTCAGAGCATGCTCTCTCAGGGAGCCGACGGAGTGGGAGTCAAGGCCACCAAGTTCCTCATCAACAGTCTGGTTCCGGCGGTGGGGAACGTCCTGTCCGATGCCTACATGGCGGCCCAAGGGTGCTTGCGCCTGGTCAAAACTACGGTGGGGGCCTATGGCATTGTAGTGGCTCTGTTCACCTTTTTACCCACCCTGTTGTATGTGGCGGTATGGTACCTCATCACCCGGGTGGTCTCTCTGGCAGGGGATATTGTGGGGGTGGACCGGGTGTCCGGCATTCTCAAGGCCTGCTCCAATGTGCTGGGACTGCTGATTGCCGCCATCCTTTGCTTTGCCCTGCTGATCATCATCTCCACCAGTGTGGTGATGATCACCGGGCTGGGCGGCGGATAAGCTTTGCGGGGAAAGGAGAAGGAATATGTCGGCTGTCAGAGAGTGGGCCTTTGCCCTTTGTGCCG
>CALCSA010000261.1 GCA_937894185.1 uncultured Clostridia bacterium
ACCATCGACGCTATCTCCATCGGCCGCGAGCTGGGTCTGGGCGGCAGGGTGAACACCGTGCTGCAGGCCGCCTTCTTTAAGCTGGCTAACATCATTCCCATCGACGACGCCGTCAAGTATATGAAGGACGCTGCCACCAAGAGCTACGGCAAAAAGGGCGAAGCCGTTGTCAAGATGAATCATAACGCCATTGACCGCGGTGTGGAAAGCGCCAAAGAGGTCAAGGTTCCCGATGCTTGGAAGACTGCTTCCGGCAGCATGAATCACGCCAATGCCAAGGGCGACGACAAGGTGCTGGTTGACTATGTCAACAACATCCTGATTCCCGTCAACGCTCAGAAGGGCGATACTTTGCCTGTTTCCGCCTTTACCGGCCGGGAGGACGGCACCGTGCCTCTGGGTTCCGCCGCTTACGAAAAGCGGGGTATTGCCGTGGATGTTCCCTCTTGGAAGCCCGAGAACTGCATCCAGTGTAACTTCTGCTCTTATGTCTGCCCCCACGCTGTCATTCGCCCCTTCCTGATGACCGAAGAGGAAGCGGCCAAGGCGCCCAAGGGTGCCAAGGTGGTGGATGCCACCGGTCTGCCCGGCTTCAAGTTCGCCATCGTTCCCACCGTGCTGGACTGCACCGGCTGCGGAAGCTGCGCCAATGTCTGCCCCGGCAAGAAGGGCGAAAAGGCTTTGGTCATGGAATCTCTGGAAAGCCAGATGGAACAGCAGGATGTCTTTGCATACTGCTTCGATCTGCCTGAAAAGGCCGAGGTTGCTGCCAAGTTTAGGGAGAGCACTGTCAAGGGCAGCCAGTTCAAGCAGCCCCTGCTGGAATTCTCCGGCGCATGCGCCGGCTGCGGCGAGACTCCCTATGCCAAGCTGGTCACCCAGCTGTTTGGCGACCGGATGTATCTTGCCAACGCCACCGGATGCTCCTCCATCTGGGGCGGAAGCTCACCTTCCACTCCCTACACCACCAACAAGCAGGGCATGGGTCCCGCATGGGCCAACTCCCTGTTCGAAGATAACGCCGAGTATGGCTACGGCATGTATCTGGCTCAGAAGGCCATCCGCAGCAAGCTGCGCCAGAAGACCGAAGAGCTGGTCGCTCTGGGTGGCGCTCCCACTCTGGAGGCTACCGCCAAGAACTGGCTGGATACCATGGAAGAAGGTTCTGCCAACGCTCAGGCTACCGCGGCCTATGTCAAGGAACTGGAAACCGTCGCCGGTCAGTCCGGTGACAGCGCCAATCTGGCCAAGGACATCCTCAAAGAGAAGAATTATCTGGGCAAGAAGAGCGTGTGGATCTTTGGCGGAGACGGCTGGGCCTACGACATCGGCTTTGGCGGTCTGGACCATGTGATCGCTTCCGGCGAGGACGTAAACATTCTGGTCTTTGACACCGAGGTTTACTCCAACACCGGCGGACAGTCCTCCAAGTCTACTCCCACCGGCGCCGTGGCTCAGTTTGCCGCTGCCGGTAAGGAAGTGAAGAAGAAGGATCTGGCGGCCATTGCCATGAGCTACGGCTATGTCTATGTGGCTCAGGTTGGACAGGGCGCCGACTACAACCAGCTGATGAAGGCTATGGTAGAGGCCGAGAGCTACAAGGGACCCTCCCTGATTATCGCCTACGCTCCCTGCATCAACCACGGCATCAAGGGCGGCATGGGCAAGAGCCAGACTCAGATCAAGGACGCTGTGGCCGCAGGCTACTGGCACCTGTTCCGCTTTGACCCCCGCCTCAAGGCCGAGGGCAAGAACCCCTTCCAGCTGGACAGCAAAGCTCCCTCTCAGAGCTACAAGGAGTTCATCGAGCGGGAAGTTCGCTACACCAGCCTGATGCGCACCTTCCCCGATCGCGCCAAGGATCTCTTCGAGCAGGCCGATCAGATTGCCAAGGAAAAGTACGAGCATCTGGTGCGTCTTTCCAAGCTCTACGAAATCTAAATGATTTTTGCGCTCCGGCAAAAGACGGGCGCTGTGCAACCAAAAAAATGCCGCCGCTTCGTTGGGAAGCGGCGGCATTTTTCAAAACAAAGGGAGCAGGGGGCGGATGCAATTCGCTTGTCAAATTTGGATTCCTATTGTAGAATGATAATACGATTCCGGGATAAAAAGCATTGTCCCGCAGATCAGTATCACAACGGCTGCCCCAGAGCACCCAACTGCTGCCCAAACGCTCTGCCGGGGACAAAATACAGGGGGATGGAATGTCTCAGTTAGACGAAAAAGTGGATCTGAGGGTGAGCAGAACCCAAAACGCTCTGCAAACGGCACTGCTGACCCTGTTGGAAAAATCACCCTTTACCAAGATAACCGTCCACACCATTTGCAAATCGGCAGGGGTGAGCCGGGCCACCTTCTACATGCATTATCAGGACAAATACGCCTTGCTGCGGGTTTGTCTGGAGCGGCTATGGGGGGAGATGGATCAGGAGCCCGGGGATCAAAAGGAGTTAATTCGCCGGGTGGTTGCCCTCACCCACCAACATGCCCGGCTCTTAAAAAATGTAACCTACAACGACAGCAATCAGGAACTTTCCCAGATGCTCAGCGAGTCCATGGTCATCGCCATGATTCAGCAGTTGAAGGAGCGTAAGGCCCGGGGGGACCGGTATCCTGTTCCCGAGGAGATTTTGGCCCGCTTTATCTCGGGCGGGGTCGCCTATCTTCTCATCTGGTGGATGATGGAAAACTGCGCCATCCCTTTGGAGGAGATGACAGAGCATCTGACTGTTTTGGCGGAGCATCTGGAAGCGTTGGCAATAGCCCCGCCAATGGGGGAGAAAGTCTCGAAGCCTGATAGAGTCAACTAATTTTAAAACACCAAGCGCTTTTAAAACAGCGAGCACGCTTGCCGGCATGCCGTAGGCGTGACTAACTACCGAGGCTTGAACACACAACATGCTTTCAAGTTAACCGATGATACCGACAACCTCTGAAACCCCTGACCTTGGGGAAACAATCACAAAAGGAGAATCAACTATGCTGCACAGCGATTCCATCACCTTGAGCATACCAGCGGAAAAAAATATCGCCCTCATCGCGCACGACAACAAAAAGCAGGAGCTGATTGAATGGTGCCTGCTTCATCAGGATATTCTGGCCCGGCATAAGCTTTCCGGTACCGGAACTACAGCGATGATGGTCACCCGAATGACGGGGCTCACCGTCAAGGGCTACAACAGCGGACCACTGGGAGGCGACCAGCAGCTGGGGGCCAAAATTGTGGAAGGCCGCATCGATTTTGTTATCTTCTTCTCCGATCCCCTCACCGCCCAGCCCCACGACCCCGATGTCAAGGCGCTGCTGCGGATCGCGCAGGTTTATGATGTGCCTATTGCCAGCAACCGGGCCACCGCCGACTTTATGATTACCTCCCCCCTGATGAACTCCACCTACGACCGCAAGGTGAAGAACTTCCAGCGGGAGGTTGTCAAGCGAAGCGATACTCTGGCCGGACCAAATAAACAGGTCTGACAGGCGAAAACATAGACGCAAAGGAACCCCCGACGGTAGAAAGCCGCCGGGGGTTCCTTGATCAGAAGGGGAGAGATAGAAGCGTTGGAAAGGCAGTTAGATGCCGCTGGGAACCGATACCTCCTGCTTGAGGGATTCGGGGATTTGTTCCAGAACCTGTACCGGCAGGTCCATGGTTTTGCCGTCCCGCACGATGACAAAGTTGAGGGTGTCTCCCACCTTGCCGGAGATAACCGCCTCACTGACGTGGGCAGCTGTCTCGATATTTTTGCCGTTGATGCTGATAATCCGGTCCCCCGGCATCAGTCCGTTGTTGCGGGTGGTCTCCATGACGTAAACGCCAAACTCCCGCAGGCCGTAATAGTTGGCGGTGCGCAGATCGCTCCCCTGCAACACCTTGATGCCCAGCTCCGGCCGTCCGGTGACGTAACCGTACTCGATCAGGTCCTTCACAACGGCCTGAGCCGTGTTGGAGGGAATGGCAAATCCCAGGCCTTCAATGTCCAGACCGCTGGATTTTGCGTTGACCACGCCGATGAGATTGCCGTTGCTGTCAAAGAGGCCGCCCCCCGAGTTGCCGGGGTTGATAGCCGCGGAGGTCTGCATCAAAGTCATAGTTTCGTTGCCGATGGTGATTTCCCGGTCCTTGGCGCTGATCACCCCGTTGGTGACGCTGCCCCCCAAAGTGCCCAGAGGGTTGCCGATAGCCACCGATACCTGCCCCACCATCACGCTGTCAGAATCGGCAAAAGTGGCAGGGGTCAGGCCCTCGGCCTCTACTTTAATCACGGCAAGGTCGGTTTTGGGGTCGGTTCCCACCAGAGTGGCAGGGTACTCGTTGCCGTCCTGAGTGCGGACCATAACCTCTCCGCCCTGTTCAATGACGTGGTTGTTGGTGATGATGTAGCCGTCCTGAGAGTAGATGACGCCGCTGCCGGCAGAGCCTGATTCCTGTTCGCCGAAAAAGGTCATCACCCGGCTGCTCAGGCGGATTTCCACTACACTGGGTGCGGCTTTTTCCACCACCGAGGTGATGTCGCCTGCCACGGCAGGCTGGGGGACGGCGGTGGGAAGCTGGGGAGCCGGCTGAGCCTGAGGCTGAGCTTCGGCTTCGGAGAGCGCCGGAGCCTGAGGAGCCAGTTGGGTGTTCACCCACCAGGAGGCCGCGCCGCCTCCCACCGCCCCGCCAATGAGAGAGAGCACCAGCATACCTGCTACCAGAGCGCCCTTTTTACTCGACGGGCGGCGCTTTTTAGTGGGCTCTTCCCCGGGAAAAGAGGAATAGGAGCCGCGGTCATAATCGCGGGAATTGTAAGGCCTGTAGCTGGAAAGCCCTGATGAATCGATGCGATCCGATGCTGACGAAGAGCTGCTGTAATCCCCATAGGAATAGGAGCCGCTGTCGCTGCCGGATTGTCCCTGCGAGGCTCCTCCGACATTCCAGTTGCCAAAGGGTGTTTGATTGTTGTTTTCAATCATAAGTAAGGCCTCCTTTTGCTGAAACTGCCCACAGAATGGTGGGCAGGGTTTTTTCTATGTCTTTATCATACCGTCAAAATATGACAAGCATTTAAAAAACATAAAAAAGCATCGTGAAGAAAAATAGGAAAAAATATGAACGACTCCCCGGAATTTTCTTTATGCAGGATGCTTGGGAATCGGAAAAGTAATTACCTTAGCCCTTTTAAATGTGGTATAATAGCTGCAAAGCGGCTATGGTGCGTTCGTTTCAGATGGCCCGCCCGGTTGGGGATAGCCAATGATACCATTCCCTGCGCTTATGGTATGATAATCCCAAAGCGGCAAAGGCCCGGGATTCTGATTTGCAATTGGTTGCGGCAAAGTCCGCGGCGATACAAAAGGAGGTAACTGGTATGGATTACAAACGGTTTGGGAATAGCGTGGTTGTGCGGCTGGATCGGGGGGAGGAGCTGATCTCCTGCCTGACTCAGCTCTGCCAAAAGGAGGACATCCGTCTGGCGCAGATTTCTGGTTTGGGTGCGGTGGATTACGTCAAGGCGGGGATTTTCTACGTGGAGCAAAAGCAGTATCATCAGTACGAGCTGAAAGGTGAAATGGAAATCGTCTCTCTCACCGGCAGCGCTACCCGCAAGGACGGGGAGGTTTACCTGCATCTTCACATTGCGGTGTCTGGCGAGGACGGTGCGGTAAAGGGCGGCCACCTCAACGAGGCCAAGGTCAGTGCCACGGCGGAATTAATCCTGATGGTGCTGGACGGCGAGGTGGGGCGGCGCTTTAACGACGGCGTTCACCTCAATCTGCTGGACTTTGGGAACTAGACCATGAAACAAATTTTGATTGTTGTTGATATGCAGGAGGATTTTATCACCGGGGCCTTGGGTTCTTCCGGGGCGCAAGGGGTGGTGGAGCCTATCCGGGAGGAAATCGCCCGGTACCGGGAAAAGGGCTGGCCGGTTTTGTTTACCGCCGACACCCATTCCCCTCAGGAGTACGCCACCAAACCCTCGCAGGAAAGCGTGCGCATGCCCCGCCACTGCGTCAAAGAGGAGCCGGGCTGGCAAATTCTGCCCCGTTTAGAACCCGGCGATAGCCCGGTAGTGGAAAAGCAAAGCTTCCTTTGTCTGGAGCTGCCCGGAGTCATCGGCCCTCTGGAACAAGAGGATGTCATCGAGCTTTGTGGGGTCTGTACCGATATCTGCGTGGCCTCCAACGCCCTCTATCTGCGGGCCCACTATCCCCAACATCCCATTGTGGTGCTGGAAAAGCTCTGCGCCGGAACTACGGAGGAAAACCACCGTGCAGCCCTTGCGGTGATGCAAAGCTGCTTAATTGATGTGAGGTAACAAGATGCTCACCTATTATATTTATGAAACTTTGCTGGGACAGATGCTGATTGCCGCCGATGAAAGGGGCATCGTTCATCTCTACCCGGCCCACCGGGTGAACCGGGAGGGGATGGAGCAGGGGGAAACGCCTCTGCTCCGTCTGGCGGCGCAAAAACTGGAGGCTTATCTTAAGGGAGAGGGGGATGTGCTCCGTGATCTGCCCCTTTCTCCCCGGGGTACCGACTTTCAAAAGCTGGTGTGGCAGGCTTTGCGCACCGTTCCCTATGGGGAAACCCACAGCTATGCTTGGCTGGCTCAGGCTATTGGGAAGCCCAAGGCAGCCCGGGCGGTGGGAGCCGCCAACGGAAAAAATACCATTCTGCTGGCCATCCCCTGCCACCGGATTGTGGGGGCGGACGGCTCCCTCACCGGGTTTACCGCCGGAGTGGAGATGAAAAAACAATTGCTCGAGTTGGAAGGGGCCCTTTAGGCCCAATGAAAATGCCGGCTTGCCGGCGGTGAGGTGGTAGGATTGAATAGTCCGGCAATGGATCAGTTTACCCGCTTTCGCTTTCTGTCCGGCTTGCAGGCCGGGCCGGGGGGCGAAGGCGCTCTCTTTGGGGTAACCCACATCGAAGAACAGGAATACCGCCACACCCTGTGGCTTTGGAAAGGGGAGGAGCTGCGACCCATGGCTCATCTGGGTACATCCCCCCTCTTTTTCTGGGAGAACAGCCGAAGCCTGCTGTTTTCCGCCCTGCGCTGCCCCAAAGATGTGGCCCGGCGGGAAAAGGGGGAGACCTTCACCGTCTTTTACCGGCTGCCGGTGGACGGCGGTGAGGCTACAGAGGCCTTCCGGCTGCCGGTGGCGGTGGAGAGCATCCAGTCCCTGCCCGGGGATACCTTTGCGGTACTGGCCTCGTGGGAAAGGACGGGGGCCCCCCTCACCCCCGAATCTCTTGAGGAGGAGCGGGACTATCAGGTGTTGGATGAGATGCCCTTTTGGCAGAATGGCCGAGGCTTTGTGGGCGGGAAGCGTCGACGCCTCTACCTCTACCACGCTGCCAAGGATCGATTGGAGCTGGTGTCGGGAGAGGGGGAGGTGGTGGAGGATTTCCGGGTGGGGCCGGGGGGGCGGCTGGCCTACAGTGTCAGCGCACACGAGGGGATCAAGTCCCCTTTCCAATCCCTGTGGGAGTATCGCCCCGGCGAGGGAGCACCCCGGATGCTGCTGGATGACTGCCTCTACATCCACGAGTTTGACTATTGGGGAAAGTGGCTGGTGATAGCGGGAACCGACGGTGCCCGTTATGGACTGCAGGAAAACCCCACCCTTTATTTGCTCAGTCAGGGAAAGCTGGCCACCCTTGCCCAGCCGGATTTAAAGGTGGGGGGCAGAATCAACTCCGACTGCCGCTACGGCTCGGGAACCACCTTTCAGGTGGCGGGAGAAAGCCTCTACTTTACGGCGGTGCAGGGCCATTGCTGCCGCCTGTTTGAGATGGGGCTGCCGGGGGGAGCCCCTCGCCCCATCACGGCGGAAGGAGTTCAGGTAGAGCTGTTTGACGCTGCCGGGAAGGCGCCGCTGCTGGTGGCCTTCCGGGGGCAGGAGCTGCAGGAACTGTACCGGTTGGAGCAGCAGGGGCCGCGCAAGCTCTCGGACTTTCACCGGGATGCTCTGGCCGGCGTCTGGGTGGGAGCACCGGAGCACCATGTTTCCCGGCGGGGAGGCTCCCCGGTGGACGGTTGGGTGCTTTTGCCCAAGGACTACGACCCGGAGCAGAGGTATCCTGCCCTGCTGAACATCCACGGCGGGCCCAAAACTGCCTGCGGGGACAACTACTTCCACGAGATGCAGTACTGGGCGGGGCAGGGGTATGTCGTCCTCTTCTGCAATCCCCGGGGCAGCGACGGAAAGGGCGATGAGTTTTCCGACATCCGGGGGAAGTACGGCCACTATGATTATGACGATTTGATGGGCTTTCTGGATGAGATGCTAGAGCGCTATCCCGCCATCGACCCCCGGCGGGTGGGGGTGGCAGGGGGCAGCTATGGGGGGTTTATGGTCAACTGGATGATCGGCCACACCCATCGGTTTGCCGCGGCGGTTTCTCAGCGGGGGATCGCCAACTGGACCACCATGGACCTGCTCAGCGATATTGGAACCATCTTTGTCCGGGATCAGATCGGGCTGGACCCGTGGCAGGGCCGGGAGCTGTACTGGGACCGCTCGCCTCTCAAATACGCCGGGGAGGCAAAAACCCCCACTCTGTTCATTCACTCCGACGAGGACTACCGCTGCCCCATTGCCGAAGGGTACCAGATGTACTCTGCCTTGCGGCAGCATGGGGTGGAGTGCCGGGCCTGC
>CALCSA010000262.1 GCA_937894185.1 uncultured Clostridia bacterium
TGGTCAGCAGGCGGGGCAACAGTTGCAGGGCTACATCCTTAAAAGCGCAGGTGGGGCCGTGCCACAGCTCCAGCATATAAACATCGGGGGAAAGCCGGGCCAGCGGGGCAATTTTAGGGGTATCCCACTGGTCGCCGTAGGCCCCCTCCACACTTTCCCGCAGCTGGGCCGGGGTAAAGTCGGTGAGAAAATCCCCCAAAATCCGGCAGGCACGGCTGCGGTAATCCATTTCCAGCATGGACTCCAAATCTTCCAAGGTCAGCCGGGGCAACGATTCGGGCAGATAAAGGCCCCCGTCGGGAGATATGCCCCGGGCAATGGCGTGAGCCGCGCTCACCGACACGGAATTGTCTCTGGTGCTGCGGTAGTTCATGAGATTCCCTCCCCAGTTTGTTGCAACTCTGCAAGATAGTTCCAAGCGTTTTCAAATAAAATGTTCCCTATGATTTCGTCGGAAAGCCCGGATTTTTCCAGAGCTTCGATCAGATGTTCCAAATCCTGAATCCCCTGTAAATCGTCGGGCAGGTCGGCGCCGTCAAAGTCGGAGCCAAGGGCCACGGCATCCTGACCGCCTAAATCCAAAAAGTGGTGGATGTGGCGCACCACCGCGTCGATGTTGGCTTCCCTTCCCTCCGGTGTGAGGAAGGAGCGGCAATAGTTGATCCCCACCACCCCTTTCCGGCGGATGATCTCCCGGATCATCTCATCGGTCAGGTTGCGGGGATGGCCGCAAAGAGCCCGGGCGTTGGAGTGGCTGGCGCAGAAGGGAGCGGTTGCAAAATCACAAAGCTGCCAGAAGCCTTCGTCGCTGAGGTGGGAAACATCCACCGACCAGCTCCTCCATCCGGGCCACTGCCTGCCGTCCAAAGGGGGTGAAGCCGCCCCCCGAGCCGACGCCTCCCGCCAGCTCGTTGGCTCCGTTCCAAGTGAGGGTCATCATCCGCACCCCCAGATTCCAGATCCTATCCACCCACGCAAGATCCCCGCCCAGAACAGAGCCCCCCTCCACCGTGAGGAAGAAGGCCGCCGGCGTGGTTTCCAACTGCCCGGGAATGGAAGCCGCATCCTGCAGGGAGGCAAGGCTTTCTCTTTTGCGGGCGCATTCCTCCCGGTAAAGCTGGCAGGCCCGGGTAAAATAAATCTAAACCTC
>CALCSA010000263.1 GCA_937894185.1 uncultured Clostridia bacterium
GTCCGGCTCTCCCCGCACCAGAGCGGAGGAAGAAAACTCGCCGATCACCTTGCCGTCCCGGGTGATGGAAAGGAAGGCGTCGTGCTTGCCGGCGGTCACATTGCTAAGGGGATGAAACCAGTGGGAAAAGTGAGTGGCTCCGTTTTGCACCGCCCAGTCCTTCATCACAGCCGCCACCACATCGGCAATGGCAGGGTCCAAGGGCTTGCCCAGCCGGCTGGTGTCCTTTAGGCTGCGGTAAACCGTCTCGGGGAGATGCTCCCGCATCACCTCGTCAGAAAAAGTCTTGGTACCGTACATTTTTATAATATCCATCCATTGCCTCCAACTAATTGTGGCCGGGGCGGAACGCTCCCCCCATCCGGCGGGGAAGGCGTCCATCGTTTCCACGTTTTGTCATGGCCGGTCCATAGGGGGGCAGCCTGTTTTACCCCACACTCCATCAACCTTTAGAACCTTTTAATCCAAGGATAAACGGGGAAGCCCCCTTTGATCCACCCGCTGCTGTGGCAAATGTCTAAACGCCGCAGCACTTTTTGTATTTTTTTCCGCTGCCGCAGGGACATGGATCGTTGCGTCCCACCTTTTGGGCGGCGGTTTTCCGCACCGGCTGCTTCTTGACGGAATCGTCTCCGCCGTGGCCGGCCTCCAGGGGCTTTGCCACCTGCTCCCGCTTGGGGCCTTCTCCGGTGCGCACCTGCACCAGATACAGCATCTTGAGGGTGTCCTGCCGGATGCTTTCAATCATCTCGTCAAACATCTCAAAGCCTTCCAGCCGGTATTCCACCACAGGGTCCCTCTGGCCGTAGGAGCGCAGGTAGATGCCCTGCTTGAGCTCGCTCATGGCGTCGATGTGGTCCATCCACTTTTGGTCCACATTGCGCAGCAGCACCACCCGCTCCAGTTCCCGCATGATTTCCGGGGTGATTTGAGCTTCCCGCTTTTCGTATTTTTTATGGGCCAACTCCTTGAGCGCTGTCACCAGATCGAATTTTTCCAGCTCGTTGAGGCCGTCGTAGTTGTATTTCAGGTCACTGTCGGTTGTAATCCAGCCCAAGAAATGATCCCGCAGGCCGTCGATATTCCAGTCATCCCGGCTTTCCACATCG
Source organism: uncultured Clostridia bacterium (assembly GCA_937894185.1). Taxonomy (GTDB): domain Bacteria; phylum Bacillota; class Clostridia; order Oscillospirales; family Ruminococcaceae; genus WRAV01. The sequence goes on from CALCSA010000263.1 coordinate 1,110, forward strand.
GAGATGTAGAGGTTGACGGTGTGCTCAATCACCTCATCCATCATCTTCTGGATGAAGGCGCTCATATCCTCGCCGTCCAGCACCTGAGAGCGCTGGCCGTAGATGATCTCCCGCTGGCGGTTCATCACATCGTCAAATTGCAACACGTTTTTGCGAATGCCAAAGTTCCGGGATTCCACCTTGCGTTGGGCGCTTTCGATGGTGCCGGTGAGGATTTTGTTTTCGATGGGGGTGTCCTCTTCCAGCTTGAGTGTGTCCATCATCTGCTGGATGCGCTCTCCGCCAAAGAGCCGCATGAGGTCGTCCTCCAGAGAGAGGAAGAAGCGGGTGGCGCCCGGGTCTCCCTGCCGGCCGGCCCGGCCCCTAAGCTGGTTGTCGATGCGGCGGCTTTCGTGGCGCTCGGTGCCGATGATAAAAAGGCCCCCCGCCTCCCGAACCCGCTCCGCTTCGGCGTCAATTTCCTGTTTGTAATCTTCCAGATGCTGGGCAAAGCTTTTGCGGGCGTTTATAATCTCCTCGTTGTCGGCATCGGCAAAGCCAGTGGCTTCGGCGATGACCTCCTCGGCATAGCCCTCCCGGCGCAGGGCGGCCTTGGCCATAAACTCGGCGTTGCCTCCCAGCACAATGTCGGTGCCCCGGCCCGCCATGTTGGTGGCGATGGTCACCGCGCCAAACTTGCCCGCCTGAGCCACGATTTCCGCTTCCTTCTCGTGGTACTTGGCGTTGAGGACCTCGTGAGCCACCCCATGCTTTTTAAGCATTTTGGAGAGAAGCTCCGATTTTTCGATGGAGATGGTTCCCACCAGCACCGGCTGGCCCTTTTGGTGTGCCTCTACAATCTCGTCGATGACGGCGTTAAATTTAGCCGGCTCGGTTTTGTACACCACATCGGACTTATCGTCCCGGACGCAGGGCTTGTTGGTGGGGATTTCCACCACATCCAGCCTGTAGATTTCCTGAAACTCCGATTCCTCGGTGAGGGCGGTTCCCGTCATGCCGGAAAGCTTTCTGTACATTCTAAAGTAGTTCTGAAAGGTGATGGTGGCAAGGGTCTTACTTTCCCGCTCCACCTTGACCTTTTCTTTAGCCTCGATGGCCTGATGGAGGCCCTCGTTGTACCGCCGCCCCAGCATCAGGCGGCCGGTAAACTCGTCCACGATGATGACCTGACCATCCTTGACCACATAATCCACATCCCGGTGCATCAGCCCCCGGGCCCGAACGGCCTGATTGATGTGGTGGGAAAGAGTCATGTTGTCGGCATCGGTGAGGTTGTCCAGCTCAAAGTACCGCTCCGCCTTTTTGACGCCCTCCCGGGTGAGGGTAGCGGTGCGGGCTTTTTCATCCAGAATCACGTCTCCCTCGGCCTGCTCGTCCACGTCGGTGCGGGAGTCCATGTCGTCGGCCCGCACCTTGGTGTACCGCAGGGTGGCGGCAAACCGGTCCACCTGCTCGTACAGCTCGGTGGATTTGTCTCCCTGCCCCGAAATAATCAGAGGGGTTCGGGCTTCGTCCACCAGAATGGAGTCCACCTCGTCCACAATGGCATAGGCAAACTCCCGCTGCACCTTATCCTGCTTGTAGATCACCATGTTGTCCCGCAGGTAGT
>CALCSA010000264.1 GCA_937894185.1 uncultured Clostridia bacterium
GATGACCCCCACGGTTTTCATATCCCGGATGTAGTCGTGGACCATTTGGGCGGCAAACTGATTTTTAACGGTTTTGTCCTCGGCACGCCCAAAGCCAGTTTCCTCCTGGGCCATCTTGCCCAGTTGCCGGGCGTTGTCCCACCCGGCTTGGGCAATGGCTGCCACAATGGCGTCAATCTGCTCTTGGGAAAAGGCGGCCAGCTCCTGTTGGGCCGCTTTCGCCTCTCGAATCAAACGGCGGACAGTCTGTATGGAAAGCAAATCTCTGTCTGTCAATTCCATAAAACAGTCTCCTTGCATCTTAAAGTTTTAAATCAATCCCCGAGACCTTTTTGTCCAGAATGGTTTTGAGCAGGTCGGCGATGTGGGCTCCCGCCTCGGCGGGGGGAGTGCCACCCTTATGGATGTTGGAGACCACGGTTCTTCTCGCCTCGGGCATGTTGACGGTGGGCTTGTAGGCGATGTAGGCGCTCATGGACTCGGCGGTTACCAGACCCGGCCGCTCGCCGATGAGGCAGCAAACCACGTCGGCTCCGGTGAGCTCACCCACCTGATCCATAGCCCCCACCCGGCAGTACTTGACAAAGGCGATGGGTCCGGTTTCAATGCCATGTTGGCGCAGCCCCTGCAAAATAGCCGGAATCACGTCGGGGATGTTGGCTTCAATGGCGGTGGAGCTCAGGCCGTCTCCCACCATGATCTGTACCTTGGCGCCGGACTTCAGCTCTTTTTTAAAGCGCTCTGCCGTTTCTGCCGAAAGGGCGCGGCCATAATCGGGGCGGGTGATGTACTCGTCCTTGTCGGCGCAGCTGGTCACACCCTCCACAAACTGGTTGGCCTTGATAAACTCCTCCGAAACATCGGAGAACACCGAGTCCTGAGCGGTAGCGTGGTCGGCGCGAAATCGCAGGGAGGTGATGGTGTTGTAGCGGGGCCCTGCTCTCCACACACCCAGACGGGCGGGGGTGAACTGCTTCATCTGCATGTAGCCGTCCAGATCCACAGGGTTGGGAACATAAAACAGCTCCTTTAAATCCCGAGCGGTAATATCGTCAATATAGCCGTCCTCAAATGCGGTGGCGCAATCGGACGCACCGTCGCATCCGGCGGATGGGGCAGCTTGCGCTCCCGGCTGGGACTGCAGCATTTCTGCCAGAACTTTTTCTACCATCTGTCTTACATCGTTTTCCTGTAGCATTGCGCTAACCTCCAGTCTATTTTAAGAATATGGAAGCATCTCCGAAACGCTTGGTGATCTTGCCGTTTTGGGTGATGCCTATGCGTTCCATCCACTGTGCAAACTCGGGGATGGGCTTGAGCCCCCACAGCTCCCGCAGGGACATGGCCTCGTGGTAGCCGGTGCACTGGTAGTTGAGCATGACGTCGTCGCCGTGGGGCACACCCATGACATAGTTGCAGCCGGCCGCTACCAGCAGCACCGCCAGATTTTCAATGTCGTTCTGGTCGGCCTTCATGTGGTTGGTGTAGCAGGCGTCGCAGCCCATGGAAATACCGGTGAGCTTGCCCATAAAGTGGTCTTCCAGACCGGCGCGGATCACCTGCTTGGAGTCGTACAGATACTCCGGGCCGATGAATCCCACCACCGTGTTTACCATAAAGGGCTGGAACTTTTTGGCAAAGCCGTAGCATCTGGCCTCCAGAGTTACTTGATCGGCTCCATGGTGAGCGTCGGAGGAAAGCTCCGCCCCCTGCCCGGTTTCAAAGTACATTACGTTGGGGCCGACGGCGGTTCCCTGTGTCAGCATCAGGTCCCGGGCCTCCTGCAAAAGGGTTCCGCTGATGCCAAAGGCCTCGTTGCCCTTTTGCGATCCGGCGATGGACTGGAAGATCATATCGGCGGGAGCGCCTTTCTGAATAGCCTCCATCTGGGTGGTGACATGGGCCAGCACACAGGTTTGGGTGGGGATTTCCCATTTCTTGCGGAAGTCCGCGAACAAATGGAGAATCCGGGAGACACTGGCAATGGAGTCGTCCACCGGATTGAGGCCGATGACAGCGTCGCCCACACCGTAGCTCAGGCCCTCCATGGTGGAGGCGATGACTCCGTCGGGGTGGTCGGTGGGGTGGTTGGGCTGCAGCCGGGTGGAGAAGGTGCCGGGCGTGCCGATGGTTGTATTGCAGGTAGCCGTCACCACAATCTTGCTGGCACCGTAGATGAGGTCCAAGTTGGACATCAGCTTGGCGACTCCCGCGATCACCTCGGAGGTGAGGCCACGGGAAAGGCGCTGGATATGGGTGGAGGTGGTGTTTTCGTCCAGAATGTACTCCCGCAGCT
>CALCSA010000265.1 GCA_937894185.1 uncultured Clostridia bacterium
AGCAGCTGGGAGCCGCCGCCATTGTCTGCGGCTACGACTTCCGGTTTGGCCGCATGGCGGCCGCCGGAGTGGAGGAGCTTTCCGCTTTTTGCCGCGAAGAGCAGCTGGATTTTTTGGTCACCCCCGCCGTGGAAGCAGATGGGGGGGTGATTTCCTCCAGCCGCATTCGGGAACTGGTGGCAGCGGGGCAAATGCCTGTTGCCAACCGCCTGCTGGGACGGGCCTTTGCCATTGATTTTGAGGTAATTTCCGGCAGAAGGCTGGGGCATACTCTGGGATGGCCCACCATCAACCAGCCCTTTCCTCCCGGCTTTACCCTGCCCAAGTTTGGAGTTTACGCCACCCTGACCCGGCTGGGGAAAGAGCTTTACAGCTCGGTTACCAATGTGGGGGTCAAGCCCACTGTAGGCAGCGACCGGGTGCTGGCCGAAACCTACATCCAAGGTTTTGAAGGGGATCTTTACGGCAGCAGGGTGGAGGTGCAGTTTTTACAGCTCCTGCGGGAAGAGAAAAAATTCTCAGATTTAGACGCATTGCGGGTTCAGATTGCTGCCGATACAGAGGCTGCCCGCAGGGTATCCGCCCCCTTCTTGCAGAAATAAATACGACCTTGCCAAAGAAATAAACGCAATTGTTTTGGAAACAGTTGCGTTTATGCTTTAGAAGTGCTATTCTTAAAGCTAATACATTTTTGCCGACACGAAGGAGGCCAGCATTGCCATGAAGGATTACAGTTTACTTTTTGCGGATAGCGTCCGCAATCTCAAGCCTTCGGGAATCCGCCGGTTCTTCTCCATTGCTGAGGAGATGGAAGACGTTATCTCCTTAGGGGTGGGGGAACCCGATTACATGACTCCTCTTCCCGCACGCCAGGCAGGTATCGCATCTCTGGAAGCGGGACAGACGAAATATACCGCCAACGCAGGCATTGCAGAGCTTCGAGCAGAGGTTTGCAACTATCTGGATCGCCGCTTTGGCATGAGATATACCGCCGACCAGTGTGTCATCACCGTGGGCGGCTCCGAAGCAATTGACTTGTGCATCCGAACCTTTGTCAATCCCGGTGACGAGGTCCTCATCCCCGAGCCCAGCTTTGTGGCCTATGATGCCATCACCCGTCTGGTAGGGGGCGTTCCGGTTTCCCTTGTCACCAAGGAAGAGGACGAATTCCGTCTGAGCCCTCAGGCCCTCAAGGCGGCTATTACTCCCAAAACCAAGCTGCTGGTCTTCCCCTATCCCAGCAATCCCACCGGCGGCGTCATGCGCAAGGAGCATCTGGAAGAAATCGCCGATGTTCTGCGGGGCACCGATATTATGGTTCTTTCCGACGAGATTTACGCCGAGCTGACCTATGGGGACACCCATCATGTCTCCTTCTCCACCATTGAGGGGATGTACGACCGCACCGTAGTGGTCAACGGGTTTTCCAAGGCCTACGCCATGACCGGATGGAGGCTGGGCTACGCCGTGGGCCCGGAGGAAGTCATCGCCCTGATGAACCGCATTCACCAGTATGTGTTGATGTGCGCCTCCACCACAGCCCAGCGGGCCGCTCTGGTGGCTTTGCAGGAGTGTGACGAGGATATTGAAATTATGCGGGCGGATTATGACAGCCGCCGCCGCATGGTGGTGGACCGCCTCAATGCCATGGGGCTTCATTGCTTCGACCCGCAGGGAGCCTTTTACGTATTCCCCAGCATCCAGTCTACCGGCATGAACTCTCAGGAGTTTTGCGAGCGGCTGGTGCAGGAAAAACGGGTGGCGGTGGTTCCGGGAGACGCCTTTGGAGATTGTGGCGACGGCTTTGTCCGCATCTGCTACTGCTACTCGGTGGAGCATCTCACCGAGGCCCTCAACCGGATGGAAGAGTTCCTCAAGAGCCTGTAAATGTTTCGCAAAAACAGCCCCGGCCTCTTTAAGACGCCGGGGTTTTTTTGAGGAGGCGGCTGATATGGCCGGTATAACGGCAAGAAAAGTCACGGTTCAGGTTCCCGCCAAGCTCAACCTCTGTCTGGATGTGGTGGGGGAGGATGGCAAGGGCTATCATCTGCTGGATGGCGGGATGCTGGCGGTGGATTTGTATGATACCCTCACTCTCTGCTTGGAGGAGGGGGAGGGAATCGAGATTGACTGCAACCGGCCGGGAGTGCCTTTGGATGAGAGCAATCTGGCGGCAAGGGCGGCCCGGGCCTTCTTTCAGGGCAGCGGAGCCGAGCTTTCCCAAAAGCTGCGGATTCATATCAAGAAGCAAATTCCTGCGCAGGCGGGGATGGCGGGGGGCAGCGCCGATGCCGCCGCCGTTCTGGTGGGGCTCAACCACCTGCGGGGAATGGGGCTGACCCTTCCCCGCCTGATGGAGCTGGGGCTGGGCATTGGCTCCGATGTGCCCTTCTGCCTGCTGGGAGGCTGTGCCCGGGCCCAAGGCCGTGGGGAGCGGCTGGAGACTCTGCCTTTGCCCCAAGGGGTGCTGGTGATCGCAAAGCCGGTGGGGGGCACCGATACCCGCGGTGCCTTCGCCCTGTACGACCGCCGGCGAGAGCAGCTCCGCCGCCCGGATGTGGAAGCCATGGTTTCTGCCCTGCGCCAACAGGATGGAGCGGGGGTAGGCCGGGCCATGGCCAATGTCTTTGAGCAGGTTTGCGCCCCTGACGCAGTCCACGCTCTGGTGAAGGTGATGGGGGAGCAGGGAGCCTTGGGGGCTTCCATGACCGGAACCGGAACGGCAGTGGCTAGTCTGTTCCCGGACGAGTCTGCCGCCCAACGCTGTCTGCAACTCTTGAAGCAAAAGGTGCTTCCCTTGGAGTATCTGGGGCTTCACCGCCCTGTAGAGGGGGGCGCAACGATGCTGGAAGCTGCTCCTCCATCCCCCTGAAGCCGACACAAAGCCCCCGACACAGGGAACATTCTGAACAGCCCCAAATTGTGCGAACAGTACAAAAGAGCCCCGGGAGCAGGAAAAG
>CALCSA010000266.1 GCA_937894185.1 uncultured Clostridia bacterium
GATGCGCAAAATCCGGGTGGAGGATCAGGGAGATACCAACCTCATTACCGGATCGGTGGTTTCCAAGCAGGAGCTTCAGGAGGCCAACGAAAAGCTCATCCAGCTCAATCAGGTCGATGGCGGCGAGCGCAAGCTTGCCACCAGCACCCCTCTGCTGCTGGGTATCACCAAGGCTTCTCTGGCGACCGAGAGCTTTATGTCCGCCGCCGCCTTCCAGGAGACCACCCGAGTTCTGACCGAAGCCGCCATTCAAGGCAAGGTGGACCCTCTGGTGGGCCTGAAGGAAAACGTCATCATCGGCAAGCTGATCCCCGCGGGAACCGGTACGGTGGTTTACTCCAAGTACAAAAAAGCAAACCGGGAGATTGCCATGCCCAGCGCCTTTACCGAAGTGCTGGATAACGCCGAAAAAATAGCGGAGCAGCGCGCCCTGTAGTCCGAAAAGGTGTCTTTTTATCCAACAGGACCTTGAAAAACAGGTCCTGTTGGGTATGTTTTCTTAGAAAATAGTAAAAATAGGATTGACAAAGCCCATAGGATGATGATAAAATCAATCGTTGGGCAGGTAGTTTTCGTAAACTATCGCATTTTATTACACCGATATTGAGATACGACCGTATCTTTCAATATAAAAATACTGTCAGAAGGAGGTGCCATATGCCGACCTTTAACCAGCTGGTGCGTAAAGGCAGAGAGGTTTCCGAGTACAAGTCTCACTCTCCCGCGTTGCTCAAAGGACTTAACTCCAAAAAGCGGGTGATGACCGACCACAACTCCCCTCAAAAGCGGGGCGTGTGCACGGCGATCCGTACAGCTACACCCAAGAAGCCCAACTCTGCTCTGCGCAAAATCGCCCGTGTTAAGCTCAGCAACCAGATAGAGGTTACTGCTTACATTCCGGGTGAAGGACACAACCTGCAGGAACACAGCGTAGTGCTGATCCGCGGTGGACGTGTCAAGGACTTGCCGGGCTGCCGCTATCACATTGTTCGCGGTACATTGGACGCTCAGGGCGTTGCCAACCGCAAGCAAGCCAGATCCAAGTACGGAACCAAGCGGCCCAAGGCCGGAAAGTAAAAAAGTCCCGACTGTTAACAGGAATAAAAGCCAAGACGGCTGTAACATATAAATGCTGCCTTGTCTTGGCCCACGGGAGTTTTGACGCTTTCGAGTACCGATGAATTCATTATTATTATGAAGGAGGGAAGCGAAGTGCCAAGAAGGGGTAATGTAGCAAAGCGCGATGTTTTGCCTGATCCGCTTTATAACTCAAAGCTGGTGACCCGCCTTGTCAATTCCATTATGCAGGATGGCAAAAAGGGAACAGCCCAGAAAATTGTGTACGGCGCGTTCGACATTGTACGGGAAAAAACCGGCAAGGACCCGCTGGAAGCCTTTGAGCAAGCAATGGAAAACATCATGCCCGTCCTGGAGGTTAAGGCTCGCCGCGTTGGCGGTGCCACCTATCAGGTACCCATAGAGGTTCGGCCCGAAAGGCGCCAGACCCTTGGACTGCGCTGGTTGACAAATTACGCTCGCGCAAGAGGCGAAAAGACCATGAAAGAACGCTTGGCAGGTGAACTGATGGACGCTCTGAATGGAGCCGGCGGTGCCTGCAAAAAGCGGGACGACACCCACAAAATGGCGGAATCCAACCGTGCGTTCGCCCATTATCGTTGGTAGCTGGGTTGCTAGTTGTTAGTAGTTAGTAGCTTTTCAAGCGTTACTACTGGAACTAAATCGCCTACTAACAACCAATTGCTAACAACTATTAACTTACTAGGAGTGCACCATGTCAAGAGAAGTCCCATTAGAGCTTACACGAAATATCGGCATCATGGCCCATATTGATGCGGGTAAGACTACAACTTCCGAACGAATTCTTTACTACACCGGCCGTGTGCATAAGCTGGGCGAAACCCACGAAGGTGCTGCCACTATGGACTGGATGCAGCAGGAGCAGGAGCGTGGTATCACCATTACCTCTGCTGCCACCACCGCCTTCTGGAAGGGCCATCGCATCAACATTATCGACACCCCCGGACACGTGGACTTCACCGTAGAGGTGGAGCGTTCCCTGCGTGTGCTGGACGGTTCCGTCACCGTGTTCTGTGCCAAGGGCGGCGTAGAGCCTCAGTCGGAAACCGTGTGGCGTCAGGCGGATAAGTATCAGGTGCCCCGTATGGCTTACATCAATAAGATGGACATTATGGGCGCAGACTTTTTCCGCGTTGTAACAATGATGCATGACCGCCTGAAATGCAACGCCGTTCCCATTCAGCTGCCCATCGGGGCGGAGGACACCTTTAAGGGGATTGTCGACCTTGTGGAGATGAAGGCCTATGTCTATTACGATGACTTGGGCAAAGATATCCGGGTTGAGGACGTCCCCGCCGATCTTGCAGAGCTGGCAGCAGAATACCATGCCAAGCTGATGGAGGCGGTGGCCGAGCAGGACGACGGTTTGATGGAGCGTTACCTCTCCGGGGAAGAAGAGCTTCCTGTCGAAGACGTAAAGCGTGCCATCCGCCATGCTACTCTGGCCAACAAAATGGTTCCTGTCTGCTGCGGAACGTCCTACAAAAACAAGGGCGTGCAAAAGCTGCTGGATGCCATCGTAGACTATATGCCCGCCCCCACCGATGTGGCGGACATTACAGGCATAAACCCCAAGACCGATGAGGAAGAGACTCGTCCTTCCAGCGATGATGCTCCCTTTGCCGCTTTGGCGTTTAAAATCGCCACCGATCCCTTTGTGGGCAAACTGTGCTTCTTCAGGGTATATTCCGGCTCGGTCAACGCCGGCGCTGCAGTGTACAATGCCAACAAGGACAATAACGAGCGCATGGGCCGCATTGTTCAGATGCACGCCAATCACCGTCAGGATCTGGAGATCTGCTACGCCGGCGATATCGCCGCTGCCGTGGGCCTCAAGAATACCACCACCGGTGATACCCTGTGCGATGCCAAGCATCCCGTTATTCTGGAATCCATGGAGTTCCCCGATCCGGTGATTCGGGTAGCCATTGAACCCAAGACCAAAGCCGGTCAGGAAAAGATGAGCATCGCCCTGCAAAAGCTGGCGGAGGAGGACCCCACCTTCCGGTTCTACACCGATACGGAGACTGGACAGACCATCATTGCCGGCATGGGTGAACTGCATCTGGAGATCATCGTGGACCGTCTGCTGCGGGAGTTTAAGGTGGAGGCCAATGTGGGTAAACCTCAGGTTGCCTACAAGGAAACCATACGCCGCAAGGCCGAAGTGGATACCAAGTATGCCCGCCAATCGGGCGGACGGGGTCAGTACGGCCACGTCAAGCTGCGGATCGAGCCGAATGAAAGCGGCAAGGGCTACGAATTTAAAAGCGCTGTGGTGGGTGGTTCGATTCCCAAGGAATATATTGCCCCCATCGATCAAGGTGTTCAGGGAGCCATGCTGGCCGGTATGGTGGCCGGGTATCCCGTGGTAGACGTCATTGTCACTGTCTTTGACGGCTCCTATCACGAGGTTGACTCCAGTGAAATGGCCTTTAAGATCGCAGGCTCCATGGCTTTTAAAGAGGCAATGGCAAAGGCAGACCCCTGCATTCTGGAACCCATTATGAAGGTGACGGTTACCGTTCCCGAAGAATACATGGGCGACGTAATGGGAGACCTTAACTCCCGCCGCGGCCAGATTCAGGGCATGATTGCCAGAAGCGGCGCACAGCAAATTGACGCGTTTGTGCCTCTGAGCGAAATGTTTGGGTATGCTACCGATATGCGCTCCAAGACACAGGGGCGGGGACAGTATACCATGGAACCTTCCCACTATGTTGAAGTGCCCAAGAGTATCGCCGAAGGCATTGCCAGCAAATCGGGAAGATAGACCTAAGTTTTCCACAAATCGCTTGCATTTTTAGGATGTACTTGCTACAATAGCATAGTAATATTCGATGCGGCAGATCAAAGAATTATCCTGAAACAAAGGGAGGAACAATTAATGGCTAAGCAAAAATTTGAGCGCTCCAAACCCCACGTAAATATTGGCACCATTGGTCACGTTGACCATGGTAAAACTACTCTGACCGCAGCCATCACCAAGACCCTGGGATTGCAGGGCAGCGCCGAATTCGTGGATTACGAGATGATCGATAAGGCTCCCGAAGAGCGTGAGCGCGGTATCACCATCAACACTTCCCACGTAGAATATCAGACCGAGAATCGTCACTATGCCCACGTCGACTGCCCCGGACACGCCGACTACGTTAAGCGCGATTCTGGTTGTTTCCGCTGCTGACGGCCCCATGCCTCAGACCCGTGAGCACATCCTGCTGTCCCGTCAGGTAGGCGTGCCCTATATCGTGGTGTTCATGAACAAAGCCGACCAGGTTGACGATCCCGAGCTCCTGGAGCTGGTTGAGATGGAAATCCGCGAGCTCCTTTCCGAGTACGATTTCCCCGGTGACGATACTCCTATCATCATCGGTTCCGCTCTCAAGGCTCTAGAAGCCGGCAACGATATCTCTGCTCCCGAGTATGAGCCC
>CALCSA010000267.1 GCA_937894185.1 uncultured Clostridia bacterium
AACCAAATCTCATGCAGTGTCAATCCAAGGAGTACCCGGTCAGCTTCGTGGTCACCGATCCCAAAGGCAATGTGGTCGTTGAGTGCGGCAAGATGCTCCAGCGGTTCGGTTACAAGATTAAGATCCTCAACACCATCAATTTCAAGAAAAGCATGCGATACAATCCCTTCGCTTACCTCCACAGCGAAAAGGACATTTTGAAGTTGGTGACCACTCTCATCGCCAATACCAAGGGAGACCAGAAAGGTGGTGATCCCTTTTGGGAAAAGTCAGAGACCCTCTTGTACACAGCCCTCATCGCCTACTTACACTACGAAGCCCCGGAGCATGAGCGCAATTTCTCTACCCTCGCTGAAATGATCGGCGCTATGGAGGTTCGAGAGGAGGATGAGGAGTTTAAGAATGCCATCGATCTCCTGTTCGATGCGCTGGCTGAGAAAGACCCGGATCACTTTGCCGTGCGGCAATATAAAAAGTATAAGTTGGCTGCCGGCAAGACAGCAAAATCCATCCTCATTTCCTGCGGGGCGAGGCTTGCGGCCTTTGACATCGCGGAGATTCGGGAACTGACCCGGTACGACGAGTTGGAGCTGGATATGCTGGGCGATGAGAAGACCGCTCTGTTTTTCATCATTTCCGATACGGATGACAGCTTCAACTTTCTGGTGAGTATGGCCTACACTCAGCTTTTTAACCTGCTCTGTGAGCGCGCCGACGACGTCTATGGTGGTCGCCTGCCCATCCATGTCCGCTGCCTGATTGATGAAGCGGCCAATATCGGGCAGATTCCCCGGTTGGAGAAGCTGATGGCTACCATCCGTTCCCGTGAAATTTCGGCCTGCCTGGTGCTGCAGGCGCAGAGCCAGCTCAAATCTCTCTACAAGGACAACATGGACACCATCATTGGCAACTGTGATGCCGCTGTTTTTCTCGGCGGTAAGGAGAAAACCACACTGGAGGAGCTGTCCAAGATGCTGGGGCAGGAGACCATTGATCTGTTTAACACCAGCGTCACCAAGGGCAATCAGGAGAGCCATGGCCAAAACTTTCAGAAGCTGGGCAAAAGTCTGATGACCATGGATGAATTGGCGGTGATGGACGGGGATAAATGCATTCTGCAGCTGCGCGGTGTGAGACCATTTTTCAGCCAAAAATACGACATCACCAAGCACCCGAACTACAAGTATCTTTCTGATTTCAACAAGAGAAACACCTTTCATATCGAGCGCTACCTCAGCACCCGGCTGAAACTAAAACCGGAGGATGCTTTCGAGGTATACGACATCGACTTGCCGGAAGAAGAGCCTAGCATTGCCCCCGTCGCTTAACGGCTCGCCGTTTGGCTGCGGGGCTTTTTTCTTTCGACGGTGTTTCATCCCCTGCCATAGCCGCAGGGCTTTTGGAGTAGATCAATCAACCAACATTTGAAGGAGGACAACAACATGGAATTTTTTGGAGAAGCCGTAAACACGCTCAGCACCTTGGTTATCGCACTCGGGGCGGGTCTTGCGGTGTGGGGCGTCATCAACTTATTAGAAGGATATGGCAATGACAATGCTGGCGCCAAAAGTCAGGGAATCAAGCAACTGATGGCAGGCGGTGGGGTCGTGCTGATCGGCATGAACCTTGTTCCCCTGCTCTCGGGCTTGTTCGGTTAATCGCCTATGGACAGCCTGCTTGAGAAAATATTCGAGTGGATCAGGCAGGGACTAATCGATTCGATTATGGAAAGCTTTACCGGAATGTATGACACCATCAATCATAGGGTGGGGGAGATTGCCGGTCAGGTGGGCCAGACACCGGAGGCATTTAACTCCGGTGTCTTTTCCATGATCCGAAACCTGTCTGAAACGGCGGTGCTTCCCATCGCCGGCATGATTTTGACCTTCGTGATGTGCTACGAACTGATCAGCATGATCACGGAGAAGAACAATATGCACGATTTTGACACATTCAACTTATATAAGTGGATTTTCAAGACCTTTGCGGC
>CALCSA010000268.1 GCA_937894185.1 uncultured Clostridia bacterium
CGCCTTTCCCTGAACATCGACAACCACGATCTGGAAACCAAGCTCAAAAACGCCATTAAATTTTTGGATGGCGGAGACAAGCTTAAGGTCTCCATCCGCTTTCGGGGCCGGGAAATGGCTCATCCCGAGCGGGGCACCGAACTGATGAAGCGGGTTGCCGAGCAGATCGCGCAATTCGGAACGATCGACCGCATTCCTAAAATGGAAGGGCGCAGCATGGTGATGTTCGTTGTGCCCGTCAAAAAGCCTGTCAATAAGTAGTTTCCCGCTGGGGTTCCAATTGCATATTATCAAGACCCAGGGCTGCGTTTTCTGTTGCAAATGCGCCCGGATATCATGTACCCCAATATCGCATACAATTAAGGAGGAGTACCCAAAATGCCGAAGCTGAAAACCCACTCTGGGGCAAAAAAGCGCTTTAATCTGACTAAAAACGGCAAAGTTAAGCGTTCTCGCGCCTATAAGAGCCATATCCTCAACAAGAAAGACCGCAAGCGCAAGCGCCGTCTGCGCATGGCCACCATGACAGACGTCACCAATGTCAAGGCAATCAAAAAACTCATCCCCTACAAATAAGCGTAACGGTCTTATTAACATTACCAAACGGAGGTAGTACAAAATGGCTCGTGTAAAAAGAGCGATAATGACTCATAAGCGCAGGAAGAAAGTTCTCCGTCTTGCCAAGGGATACTACGGCGCAAAAAGCAAGCATTTTAAAATGGCCAAACAGGCCGTTTACAAGTCTGGACAAAAAGCTTACATCGGCCGCAAACAGCGTAAGCGCAACTTCCGCTCCCTGTGGATCACCCGTATTTCTGCCGCATGCAAAATGAACGGCATGAACTACTCCACCTTTATGGATGGGCTGAAAAAAGCCGGCGTTACCCTCAACCGCAAGATGCTGTCCGAAATCGCCATCAGCGACCCTGCTGCCTTTACCGCCCTGGTAGAACAGGCGAAAGCGGCCCGCTAAATGATACACTCAGCGCCCGAGCCGCATACGGCTTCCGGGCGTCCGCTTTTAAATAGTGAAAATCCCTCCGGTCCAAAATCCCGGATGTTTAAAGGAGTGGACCTATGGACGATGTGATGACGGAGCTACTCCGGGATATTCACCCCATCACTTCCCGGAGCAACCCCCATGTCCGGCGGCTGGACGATCTCCTCCGCAGGAAAAAATCCCGGGAGGAGTCGGGGCTTCTGGCATTGGAGGGCCGCCGTCTGGTGCTGGATGCCTGGTCGGCGGGGCTTGTACCCCAAACCCTGTACCTCACCCCCGAGGCTTGGCAAAAAGCCTTTGGGGAACTGGAGCCCCTGCGCAGCGCCGCCGGGGAAGTGGTTTGGTTGGAGGCTTCCCTTGCCGCCAGAATTGGGGATACTCAGGCGCCTCAGGGAGTATTTGCCCTCTGTCCCCAGCCTTCCACCAATACCCTGACTATTCGCCCCGATGGCCGGTATCTGCTTCTGCATCAGATCCGGGACCCGGGGAATCTGGGCTCTATTTTGCGCACCGCCGCCGCCTTGGGCGCCGACGGCGCTTTTCTATGCGATTGCGCTGAAGTTTTTTCTCCCAAAGTGCTGCGCGCTTCTATGGGGGGGCTCTGGCGTTTGCCCATTGCTCTCGTGAATTCTCTGGATCCCAT
>CALCSA010000269.1 GCA_937894185.1 uncultured Clostridia bacterium
CAAAGAGCGGGAAATTCCCGTGTTTATTGTAGGCCACGTCAACAAGGACGGGGGCATCGCAGGGCCCAAGGTTCTGGAGCATATGGTGGACGTGGTGCTTTATTTTGAAGGGGAGCGCCACTCCAACTATCGGATTTTGCGGGCGGTGAAGAACCGCTTTGGCTCCACCAACGAAATCGGCGTCTTTGAGATGGATGAGCAGGGCCTTTCCGATGTGGAAAACCCTTCCCTGATGTTGCTTTCGGGGCGGCCCCAGAATGTTTCCGGCACCTGTGTGGCCTGTGTCATGGAGGGAACTCGCCCCATTCTGGCAGAGGCTCAGGCTCTGGTGAGCAAAACCGGCTTTGGAAATCCCCGGCGGATGACCACCGGCTTTGACTTAAACCGGGCAGCCATGCTCATTGCCGTGCTGGAAAAACGGGGCGGCTACTTCTTCGGCAATCTGGACGCTTATGTCAACATCATCGGGGGGCTGCGGCTGGATGAGCCCGCCGCCGATTTGCCGGTGGTTCTGGCACTGGTCTCCAACCTGCTGGACAAGCCCATCCCCCCCGATTTAGCCGCCTTTGGAGAGGTGGGGCTGGCCGGAGAAATCCGGGCGGTGCAGAGTGTGCGGCAGCGGGTGGGGGAATGCTCCCGTCTGGGCTTTAGCCGCATTATCCTGCCCAAAAGCTCCATGGCCCAGCTGCAGGATACCGTGTCCGGCGTGGAGCTACTGCCGGTGAGCAACCTCTCCCAGGCTTTGGCTCTCATCCGGTAGAGAAGCGGCTGGGACAGGCTGTTGGTAGTAGCCGCACCCTCCCCGGGGAAACTGTGCCAGTTGAGTGATTTCATTGAGAGTGCAGTAGCCCTCTTTTTGATACCGGCAGTTCTGATCGCAGCAAATCAGGTTCATCCTGGCACCTCGTTTTCTGTGGGGCGACACAAGTTCGCACGTTCCAATCTAAATCAAGCAAAGTCTTTGAGCTACCGTCTTTGAAAGGCGGTGGCTTTTCTGTTTTTACTATGGATGTTCGGGCCCACAATATACTTAGGATAAAATTGCCGCCCTGCTGGAAATAAAAGTATATTCCTGGTTGGGGAAGGAACACTATTTGGTATGCGACTCAATCCTTCCTGCCCCTTCAAACCAGTGGAAATCCCTTGGGAATCAGGCAGCCCGGCGCAAGGGGAAGAAGGATTTTAAAGGGTTGGATCACAACAGCTTCCCGGAGGTTTTTCAATGAAAAAGATACTGTTTTTTTTATTTGTTATGGGTATGGCGGTGGTGCTTTATAAGTTTCCCCGCATGGTGGAATCCTCCATCCCCTCCATATATTACGTCACTCCCAACCAAAAATCATATGAACATGTTTTAAGCTGCACCGGAACTCTGCAGGCAGGGGATATCTATGAGGTGTCCCTTTCCGCCGCCGCCATTCCCCGCAAGGTGCCTGTCTCGGTGGGGGACCGGGTGTCCCCGGGGCAGCTTCTGTTGGAGCTGACTCCCACCGCCCTGCTGGGGCAGGATACTTTGGCCATGCTGCGCAGTTACAGCGAATCTACCGCTCCCTTTTCGGACACCGATCTTGCATCGGTGGCGGCTCTGTACGGGTTGAGCAGCGCACTGGGGGGCGGGCTCACCGATTATACCGATCTGGCGG
>CALCSA010000270.1 GCA_937894185.1 uncultured Clostridia bacterium
GTGGTTATCCCACCCGCTGAAAATATCCATGGGTTTCTTCGCCGCCACCGATAAGTGAAGGTCCCCAATTGCGTAGATTGCCATAACTCACCCTCTTTCACGCAGTTTGCCGAAAAACATCCGAAAAACTCAAAAATCAGATTCCAAATACTGTCAGGTATCAATTGTAGTTGCCGGCACATGCTAAGAACGCGCCCATATTCTAATAGTAGGAGTGAGCATCATGAATACCGAATCCAATCAAAAGCGCCACAGCGGCGACAGCGGTAAAAATAACATTGTTTGCGATGTGACCAACTGCTTGTATCATGAGCACGACGACAGCTGCAGTGCCAAGGAAGTGAAGGTGGGGCCTCAGTATGCCTCCTCCTCCGCCGACACTGTATGCAATACCTTTAAACCTTAACTTGCCCCATTTCGCTGGGGGAATCTTCCTCGCGTAAGCATAGAAGCTCTCCAACCGCCCGGCTCGCCTCTTTGAGCGCCGGGCGGGCTTCTTTTTTGCCCACAGGAAAAACACATACCTTCAGATCATATCACAACACCCGGTGAAAAAACAACTGGGAGGCTAAACAAAGGCCGGAGCTTTTAAATGCCCAGCAGTTCCCGGGCGGCCGCACGAATCTCTTCCCGCTTGCAGGCTTTGGTAAAGCGCACCTGCTTTTGGTCAAGGTCGCTGATCTGGCTGGGAATGGGCTCCCCGGTAAGCTGTTCCAACTCCCTTTGCTGGGCGAACTCATCCCCCAAAGCAGGCTCCCCGGTGAGGGCGGACAAGATGCTTCCCGCAAACTTGTAGGGGTTGGCGGTGGATGCAATCACCGTCTTGGTATCATCCCCCGTTTGAGCTACATAATCCCGATACACCTTGCAGGCCACCGCCGTGTGGGTATCCATCAGGTAGGAATAGCGCTTAAAGACATCCCGAATGGTGGAGGCAGTCTCCTCCTCGCCGCAAAAGCCCCCGTAAAACTGGGCCTGCAAAGTCTCCTTCACCGTCTGGGACACCTCGTAAACCCCATCCTGAGCCAGCCGGGCCATCATATCCTTTACTGCACAGTCGTCGGCTCCCGTCAGCCCGTGGAGCAGGCGCTCCAGATTGCTGGAGATAAGGATGTCCATGGAAGGGGAGGTGGTAGCGACAAACTCCCTGCGCCGGTCGTAGATGCCGGTGGCGATAAAATCCGCCAGCACCTTGTTGATGTTGGAGGCGCAGATCAGCTTGTGAACCGGCAGCCCCATTTCCTTGGCGTAGTAGGCCGCCAGAATGTTGCCAAAGTTTCCGGTGGGGACGGCGATGTTGATCTTGCCCCCCAGCTCGATTTCCTCGGCGGTCACCAGCTCGCAGTAGGAGCTGATGTAGTAGACAATCTGAGGCACCAGCCGCCCCCAGTTGATGGAGTTGGCGCTGGAAAACATTCGGTTTTGGGCGGCAAGAGCTTCCTGCAGCTCGGGGTCGGTGAAAATTTGCTTGACGGCGGTCTGAGTGTCGTCAAAGTTGCCGTACACCCCGCAAACCCCCACGTTCTTTCCTTCCTGGGTGGTCATCTGGAGCTTCTGCACCTGACTGACCCCTTCCTGAGGGTAAAAGACGGTGATGCTGGTTCCCGGCACATCGGCAAAGCCTTCCAGAGCCGCCTTGCCCGTATCGCCGGAGGTAGCCACCAGAATATCAATCGTTTTGCCTCCCGCTGTTTTTTCCGCCGCCTTGGTCAGCAGGCGGGGCAGCAGCTGAAGCGCTATATCCTTGAAGGCGCAGGTGGGGCCGTGCCACAGCTCCAGCATG
>CALCSA010000271.1 GCA_937894185.1 uncultured Clostridia bacterium
GTTCGAACCGTCGACCTCTGCGTTGCGAACGCAGCGCTCTCCCAACTGAGCTACAAGCCCATATTGTGTTTTGCTTATCTTAACGTTGCCATTATACCCTATCGGGCTGCGGGTGTCAATATAAATTCAAGCCTTGCACCAGCAGAAAAGCAGAACATGTTTTGCGGCGGGGACACAAGGGTTTCAGGAGACCGTTTCGCCCTTAGGCTTGTGCCAAAGGTGCTCCGCTTAGAATGCGAAGCCTCCCTGCATTTTAACATCCATCCTTAGCTGTAAAAAAAATTACTCCTTGTGTCGAAAAGGCTTGATTATTGCAGCAAATACTGTAATAATAGATAAGGAACATTACTTCAGCAGCGAAAGGACGGTGGAGAAAATTGGCCGACAACCCAGAAGGTAGTGGTCGAAAACGCGGGGGAGAAATGCCGTTTTCGTCACCGGTGCTACTCCCCTAAAAAAGGGGGACTTACTTTGGAAGAAGTTCGTGTAGAAGAAATTACGTTGCTGATTGAGCAAATGCTCAAGGATAAAAATTTTAAAGGGCTCAAGGATCAACTGGCACAGCTATATCCCATGGATATTGCCGAAGTGTTCGACGATTTAAGCGCCGAGGACTGTGTCATCCTCTTCCGGCTGCTGCAAAAGGATCAAGCGGCGGAAGTGTTTTCCTACCTTAGCCCCCAAAGCCAAAAAGATATTGTTGGGGCCATTCACGTCAGCCTGCTCAACTATATCTTTAACGAACTGTATTTCGATGACAAGATCGACTTTTTGGAGGACATGCCGGCCAACTTTGTCAAAAAACTGATAGCGGCAGCACCTCCCGGGGAGCGGGGGCTTATTAACCAGTTCCTCAACTATCCCGAAAATTCTGCCGGCTCCCTGATGACCATTGAGTTTGCCGATCTAAACAAACACATGACGGTCAAGGAGGCGTTGGCCCGCATCAAGCACACGGCGGTGGACAAAGAGACCATTTACACCTGTTACGTGCTGGACGACACCCGGCGGCTGGAAGGGATCGTATCCCTGCGGCGGCTGGTTCTTGCGGAAGAGGACCAGATTATCTCGGAGATTATGACCGAAGATGTGGTGCTCTGCGGCACCAACGACGATCAGGAAGAAGTAGCCGACCTCTTTAAGAAGTACGATTTGATGGCGATTCCGGTGGTGGATTCCGAGCAGCGGCTGGTGGGTATCATCACCATCGACGACATTGTGGACGTCATTGAGCAGGAAAACACCGAAGACTTCTTCAAGATGGCCGCCATGGCTCCCTCCGACGACGCCTATCTGGACACAGGGGTGTTCACGCTGGCCAAGCGCAGGATCGTCTGGCTGCTGGTGCTGATGATCTCCGCCACCTTTACCGGGGGAATTATCAGTCATTATGAGGAGCTGCTTTCCTCCGTAGTCGTTTTGACCGCTTTCATCCCCATGCTGATGGATACAGGAGGAAATTCCGGCAGCCAAAGCTCCACC
>CALCSA010000272.1 GCA_937894185.1 uncultured Clostridia bacterium
CCACGGTACCGATCCCCTGACCGATGCAGGCGGCGCTGGTGTGAATCTGCACCACACCGTCTTCCACCAGCAGGCGGCAGCGGCCGATGTCGGGAACTCCCACCCCCAGACCGCTGTTCTTCATGGCGCAGGCTATCCCCGCCTTGGGATGGGCGTACAGATAGGGTTTGACGGCCTCCAGAGTCTCCACCAGAGCGGTGCTGTCGTCGGCGATCTGGCCGTTGGGCAAAGTCTGCCCCGGGCGAATGGCGTTGCGGTAGCGGATCTCGTAAGGGGTTAGCCCCACCTTTTCCGCCAGAAGATTAAGGTTGCATTCGGTGGCAAAGCAGCTCTGGGGCACCCCAAAGCCCCGGAAGGCACCCGCCGGGGGATTGTTGGTGTACCAAGCCTTGCCGTCGATTTCGATATCCTGATAGTTGTAGGGTCCGGCGGCGTGGGTACAGGCCCGCTGGAGCACCGGTCCGCCCAGGGAGGCAAAGGCTCCCGTATCCGAGTGGATGACAGCCTTCATGGCGGTAAGGTAACCGTTTTCATCACAGGCGGTGGTCATTTCTATCTCCATGGCGTGGCGCTTGGGATGGCAGAGGATGCTCTCGTCCCGGCTCATGGAAAACTTGACCGGCTTCTTGGTGGCCAGAGCCAGAATGGCGGCGTGATGCTGCACGCTCATATCTTCTTTTCCGCCAAAGCCGCCCCCTACCATCTTGGCCACCACCCGCACCTTTTCGGTGGGCAGACCGGTGGCCTCGGAGCATTCCTTCAGCGTCTGGTAAATTCCCTGATCCCCCGAGTAGATGAGAACGCCGTCACCCTCGGGCAGAGCCACAGCAGTTTCCGGCTCCAGAAAGGCGTGCTCGGTGGGGGGCGTGGAGTAGTTTACGGTCACCACGTGGGCGGAGTCTTTGATCTTTTCGTCGGCATCTCCCCGCTTGAGATAGACATGGCTGAGGAGGTTGCCATCCTCATGAACCCACGGAGCCCCTTCCGCCTTGGCATCACCGATGGAAAAGACTCCCGGCAGCTCCTCGTACTCCACCCGAATCAGCTGTTTGGCCTGAGCCAGGGTTTCCCGGCTGTCGGCGGCAATCAGGGCGATGGAATCCCCCAGATAGGTGGTCACCTCTCCTACTCCGACCAGAATCTTCTGATCCTTTTTCAGGTGGCCGACGTGAGGTTTACCGGGCAGCTGGTCGGCGGTGACCACGCAGCTGACGCCCGGCAAAGCTCTGGCGGCGGAAACATCCACCGAGAGCACCTTGGCCCGGGGATAGGCACTGCGCAGCGCTCCGCCGTACAGCATCCCATCCAGATAGATGTCGTCGGCGTATTCGGCGGTACCCAAGGTTTTTGCCGCGGCGTCCACCCGCAGCAGCCGCTCGCCCAGCTGGCCGGTAAAGTCGTCATCGGGAATGGGGGAATCTTCACGCAATAGTTTTGCCGCCAACAGGATGGCCTCCTCAATTTTGAGGTAGCCGGTGCAGCGGCAAATGTTGTTTTTGATGGCTTCTTTTACCTGCCGGCGGGTGGGGTTTGCCTCGCTGTCCAGCAATCCCTTGGCGGAAATCACCATGCCGGGAATGCAAAAACCGCACTGCACCGCCCCCGCCTGCGCAAAGGCATAGCTGTACACCTCTTTTTCCCGGGGAGAAAGGCCCTCTACCGTCACCACCTGCTTGCCTTCCATTTTATCGGTAACGGGGATGCAGGCCTTTTGCGCCTTGCCGTCAATCAGCACCATACAGGTGCCGCAGGCTCCCTGAGAACAACCGTCCTTCACCGAGATGAGTTTTAGTTCATCCCGCAAAAAAATTATGAGCTTCTGACTTTTTTTAGCGGAAACTAATTTTCCGTTTACCGTGAATTCAACCATATTCATTTCCCTCCGTCCTGATAATACCTTAATATTATATAGAATACCACGGATTTGCCTTGGACGCAATCCGTATACAATCAAAATAGTGCACAAAGAATCCACAAATATTTATGCAAACTAAAAATTTTTTAGGTTTTCCATTGACATCCACTTTCTATGTGCTATGATGGCATTAGAAAGTACCCAAATATATTTGGAGGGTTGTAACCATGCAAGATATTAAGTGGACTGCAAACCGGATGCCCGCCAGCAAAGATGAGCATCTGGCGGTCATGTCTGTGGAAAACGTGGCGGCTGTTCGTCATTTTCACGAAAGCTTTCCCCAGTACCATAAAACGCCTTTGGCCATCCTTCCCACTATGGCCAAAACTCTGGGATTGGGCGGGCTTTACGTCAAGGACGAAAGCTATCGCTTTGGCCTCAACGCCTTTAAGGTGCTGGGCGGCTCCTTTGCCATGGCCCGGTACATCGCCGGCGAGGTTGGCAGGGATATTTCCGAAATGACCTACGATTACCTCACCTCCGATCAATTGAAGGAAGAGTTTGGACAGGCCACCTTCTTCACCGCCACCGACGGCAATCATGGCCGGGGCGTTGCTTGGGCCGCCAACAAGCTGGGGCAAAAATCCGTGGTTCACATGCCCAAGGGCAGCAGCAAGCCCCGGTTTGACAACATTGCAGCCGAAGGCGCTCTGGTCACCATTGAGGAGGGCAACTACGACGAGTGTGTCCGCATGGCCGCAGCCGGAGCCGAAAAAACGCCCCGCGGCGTTGTGGTTCAGGACACCGCGTGGGATGGCTACGAGGAAATTCCCGCTTGGATCATGCAGGGCTACAGCACCATGGCCGCCGAGGCTGTGGAGCAGCTGCAAGAAGCCAAGGCCGACCGTCCCACCCACATTTTTGTACAGGCAGGGGTTGGCTCTCTGGCCGGAGCGGTGGTGGGATATTACGCCAATCTTTATAAAGATAACCCTCCCGTATTTGTGGTGATGGAAGCTCAGATCGCCGACTGCCTCTACAAGGGCGCTCTGGCCGCCGACGGTTCCCCCCGCATTGTGGACGGCGACCTGCAGACCATTATGGCCGGTCTTGCCTGCGGCGAGCCCAACACCATCTCTTGGGATATTCTGCGCAACCACGCCGGCTTCTTTGTCTCCTGCCCCGACTGGGTGGCGGCCAAGGGAATGAGAATGCTGGCAGCTCCCCGGGGCGGCGATCCTCAGGTCATTTCCGGCGAGAGCGGCGCGGTGGGCATGGGCCTTATTTCGGTGCTGATGGAGAGCGACAACTACCGCTCTCTGCGGGAGGCCGTGGGCCTTACCAAGGACAGCCGGGTGCTGATGTTCTCCACCGAAGGGGACACCGACCCCGAAAGTTACCGCAATATCGTTTGGAACGGCAAGTGCCCCAGTGTGTAAACCAAAATAAAACGGTTACATTACAAAATAATTCATAAAAATATAAGGAGGCCACGGCAATGGATTACGGTAAAATCAAAGCAGCGGCGGAAGGTTACCAAAAGGACATGACTAAATTCCTGCGGGATCTGGTTGCCATTCCCGGCGAGAGTGCCGGAGAAAAAGGCGTCGTTGAGCGGATCGCTCAGGAGATGAGGGCTCTGGATTTCGATGAAGTGGTCATCGATCCCATGGGCAACGTGCTGGGTTACATGGGCACCGGAAAAGCCCTGATTGCCTACGACGCCCACATCGATACGGTGGGAATCGGCAACCGCGCCAACTGGACCTTTGACCCCTACGAAGGCTACGAAGACAACATCGAGATCGGCGGCCGGGGCACCTCCGACCAGCTGGGTGGCATTGTTTCCTCCGTTTACGGCGCCAAGATCATGAAGGATCTGGGCCTGCTCAGCGACCAGTACCGTGTACTGGTCACCGGAACGGTTCAGGAAGAAGACTGCGACGGCCTGTGCTGGCAGTACATCATCAACGAAGATAAGGTCCGCCCCGATTTTGTGGTGATCACCGAACCCACCGACGGCGGCATCTACCGCGGCCAGCGGGGCCGCATGGAGATCCGGGTGGATGTACAGGGTGTTTCCTGCCATGGTTCCGCTCCCGAGCGGGGCGACAACGCCATCTACAAAATGGCCGACATTCTGCAGGATGTCCGCTCCCTCAACAATAATGGCGCCGGCGAGAGCACCGAAATCAAGGGCCTTGCCCGCATGCTGGACGAAAAGTACAATCCCCAGTGGACAGAAGCCCGCTTTTTGGGCCGTGGAACCGTCACCGTCAGCGAAGTGTTCTACACCTCCCCCAGCCGCTGTGCCGTGGCCGATTCCTGCTCCGTCTCTCTGGACCGCCGCATGACCGCCGGGGAAACCTGGGAAAGCTGCCTGGACGAGATCCGCGCTCTGCCTGCTGTGCAGAAGTATGGCAAGGATGTCACCGTTTCCATGTATGAGTATGACCGCCCCTCCTACACCGGATGCGTCTATCCCATTGAGTGCTACTTCCCCACTTGGGTCATTCCCGAGGATCACGAGATCACCAAGGCTCTGGAGGAAGCTTACGAGGGACTGTACGGCACCGAGCGCATTGGAGCCGAGGAGACTCTGGCCATGCGCAAAGCCCGTCCTCTGACCGACAAGTGGACCTTCTCCACCAACGGTGTTTCCATCATGGGCCGCAACAATATCCCCTGCATTGGATTTGGCCCCGGCGCCGAGGCTCAAGCTCACGCTCCCAACGAGAAGACCTGGAAACAGGATCTGGTGACCTGCGCAGCCGTTTATGCCGCATTGCCCGGCTCCTACTGTAAATAATGGCCTAAAACAATAAATCAATACAATAAGGAGACAAAAAAAATGGATGCCAACCTTCAGAAGCTGATTGACAATCTGGGTTCTCTCAACTTTTCCGAAATGTACGGCAGCGACTTCCTCCTCACTTGGGAGAAAACCCGGGACGAACTGGATGCTGTTTACACCGTAGCCGACTCTCTGCGCCGCATGCGGGAACTGAACATCTCCTCCAAAATCTTCAATTCCGGCCTGGGTGTTTCCCTGTTCCGGGACAATTCTACCCGCACCCGTTTTTCTTTTGCCTCCGCCTGTAACATGCTGGGTCTGGAAGTTCAGGATCTGGATGAGGGCAAGAGCCAGATCGCTCACGGCGAAACCGTTCGGGAAACCGCCAACATGATCTCCTTCATGGCCGACATCATCGGCATCCGGGACGACATGTACATCGGCAAGGGCAACACCTACATGCGGGAGGTTTCTCACGCTGTCCGGGAAGGCCATAGCGAGGGCGTTCTGGAGCAGGTTCCCACTTTGGTCAACCTTCAGTGCGACATCGACCATCCCACCCAGTCCATGGCCGACATGCTCCACATCATCCACGAGTTCGGCGGCGTGGAAAACCTCAAGGGTAAGAAAATCGCCATGACTTGGGCCTACTCTCCCAGCTACGGAAAGCCCCTCTCGGTGCCTCAGGGCATCATCGGCCTAATGACCCGCTTTGGCATGGACGTCACTCTGGCTCATCCCGAAGGCTACGAGGTCATGCCTGAGGTTGAGGACGTGGCCAGAAAGAACGCAGCCGCTTCCGGCGGCACCTTCTCCAAGGTGAGCAGCATGGCCGAAGCCTTTAAGGATGCCGACATCGTGTATCCCAAGAGCTGGGCTCCCTTTGCCGCCATGGAAAAGAGAACCGTTCTGTACGGCAACGGCGATGACGCAGGCATCCACGCTCTGGAAAAAGAGCTGCTGGCTCAGAACGCCAACCACAAGGACTGGTGCTGCACCGAAGAGATGATGAAGCTGACCAGAGATGGCAAGGCTCTGTACATGCACTGCCTGCCCGCCGACATCAACGATGTTTCCTGCGTGGACGGCGAAGTGGTCGCCTCTGTCTTTGACCGCTACCGTGCTCCGCTCTACAAGGAAGCTTCCTACAAGCCTTATATCATCGCAGCTATGATCTTCCTGGCCAAGGTGAAGGACCCCATTGCCACCCTCAAGGCTCTGGAAGCCGCCAAGCACCCCCGCTGGTTCCAGAAGTAATACAAACGCAGCTGTAAATTGGTCTCATTACTTGGGACAGTGCTTCTAAACTGCCATTGACAGCGCAGCGCTGGCTGATCTTCCAGATCAGGATAGGGTTTCCTTCCTGCGATCGGCAGCGCTGCGCTTGTTTTTTTACGCAAATTGGTATGGGTATTCTGAAAATCGGGGGCGGTTCTTCCGCGAAGTGCCAGTTTTCCCCTCGGGCCGGGGTGGGGTTTGGTTCCGTAAATTGGAACGGATTCTTCTTCCGTGAAGGGCATCGCAGTGCTCACTTGCTGCTCGGGCCGCAGCGGGGTCTGGTTCCGTAAGCCGGAGGTGGCTTTTCTTCTGCGAAGAAACTGCGGAGCCACACTTGCCGCTCGGGCCGGGGCAGGGCCTCTCCTTTTGCTCGTGCAAAAGGAGGCAAAACAC
>CALCSA010000273.1 GCA_937894185.1 uncultured Clostridia bacterium
CGTCAATGGCCAGCAGCTTCATGGAAATCCCCCCTTATTCTTAAGTATTGTTGGGCGGCGTCCTTCCACTGGACGCCAGATGATGGAAATCCCTGCTCCCAAAGGAGTCAGGGATGTTTCAAATCGTCGGTTGAGCAGACCGTTATTAGCCCCGTAATGAAGAGCCTGCCTGCTCAGGTGGCAAAAAATTCGCCCAGCTGGAAGGATGGCCTTAATCCTTGGCACCCAGCAACAGGAGCATCTCCCGCACCACCTTGCAGGCGGTGGCGGTGGAAACCCCGGAGGTGTCCAGCCCGGGAGCCAACTCCATCACATCGCAGGCCACCACATTGGCCGCCATCACCAGATCCACCGCCTTCATCAGCTCCCGGAAGCTTGCACCTCCCGCCTCGGGGGTGCCGGTTCCGGGGAAGAATCCCGGGTCCAGCACATCCAAATCCAGTGTAAAGTAAATAGGCTTGTCAGCCTTTTTCAGAGATGCAACCACTTCTTCCAGCCCTGCAAAGTCAAAGGGGCGGAGCTTGGTGTGTTTTTTAGCCCACAAGAACTCGGCCCGCTCTCCGGAACGGATGCCAAACTGGGCGATGCGGCCATCCCCCATCAAATCCCAGCACCGGCGGATGACACTGGCGTGGGAAAGTTCCACCCCAAGGTATTCCTCCCGCAGATCGGTGTGAGCGTCAAAGTGGATGAGGTACAGGTCGGGGTACTGGTCCAAAGCCGCCTGCACCGCCCCCAGAGTCAGGGAGTGTTCTCCCCCCAGCAGAAAGGGCCGCTTGCCGTCCCCCAGAATGGTGGCGGTCTGCTCCCGGATGAGGGCAAGAGTGGCCTCGCTGTCCCCAAAGGGCAGCTCCACATCCCCCGCGTCAAAGACGGAGCAGTCGGTTAAATCCCGATCCAATCGGGGACTGTAGGTTTCCAGCCCAAAGCTTTCCTGCCGGATGGCCCGGGGCCCAAAGCGGGCACCGGGACGGTTGGAGGTGGTGGAATCAAAGGGTGCCCCGAACAAAACGATGTCGGCATCCCGGTAGTCGGCGTCGCAGGCGATAAAAGAATCATATTGGCGGTGAAGCATGGGAGGTATCCCCTTTCGTTGAGGCTGCGAATAATACGGGGGCAAAAGGGTGCCTGCCCATCCCATTTCCGGCGAGAGGCAGGCGGCAGCGCTATTCCATTTCCCGCAGCAGCTCTTCCACATAGGCGGGCAGAGCAAAGCATCCAGTATGGAGGACGGTGGTGTAGTACCGGGTTTTGATGTTAAGAGCCTTCCAGGCGGCGGCGTCAAAGTCCCGCAGGGGGTGACGCTGCTTGGAGGCAAAGCCGAAGAGCCAGTGACCCGAAGGATAGGTGGGGATGTGGACCTGATACACCCGGCTGATGGGGAAGCTCTGGACAATCCGCTTGTGGGCCCGCTGCATGGCCACGGCGTCGTTCTCATAAAAGGGGCTCTCGTGCTGGTTGACCATGACGCCGTCCTCTTTGAGGGCCTTGAAGCAGTTGCCGTAAAACTCCTTGGTAAACAGCCCTTCCCCCGGGCCAAAAGGATCGGTGGAATCCACAATAATCAGGTCGTATTCGTCCACCTGACGGCGGATATACTTGAGCCCGTCCTCGTGGAACAGGGTGACTCTGGGGTCATCCATCCAAGCGGCGGTAAAGGGCATGTAGTTTTTACACACCTGCACCACCTCCGGGTCGATCTCCACCATGTGGATGCTCTCCACCCGGTCGTAGCGCACCAGCTCCCGGACAGCGCCCCCGTCTCCTCCGCCGATGACCAGAATCTTCCGGGCATCCTTGTGAACCGCCATGGGCACGTGGGTGATCATCTCGTGATAGATGAACTCATCCTTTTCAGTGCACATCAAATATCCGTCCAGAGCCAGAAAACGTCCGAATTCCGGGGACTCGAAGATGTCAATCCGTTGAAATTCGCTTTGGCCCGAATAAATCTGCTTGTCCACCCGGATGGAAAATTTGGCGTTGGGTGTATGAGATTCAGAAAACCATAGTTCCATAAAGGCACTCCTCCTTGGTGTGGTAGCCCGCCAGACGCCCGTGGTGCCGCGTGTAAGGTTAAATATAATCCAAATCCTTGAGGACGTTGAGGTGCTGAATCTCCGGGTCCTCCGGCCCTGTCATGGAGCAGCCTTTTTCCCCGGCGTATTCAATGTAGTCCAGAACCTTGCGGGTAATGCGCTCACCCGGGGCCAAAATGGGAATCCCCGGGGGATAACACATGACAAACTCGCTGCTCACCCGCCCCAGCGTTTCCAGAATGGGCAGGCTTTCCTTTTCAGCATAAAAGGCCTGCTGGGGAGTGACCGCTACCTGCGGGTCGATGTATTCCTGATTCATCAGCCCGGTTTTGTCCCTCTGATAAGTGCGGCGGATCTCCGCCAGAGCAGCCACCAGCCGCTCCAAGTCCCGCTGCCGGTCCCCAATGGAGATATAGGCCAGAATATTGCCCAAATCCCCAAACTCGATCTGAATATCGTACTCGTCCCGCAGGATGTCGTAGACCTCAATCCCCGCAAGGCCGATATCCAGCGTGTGAACCGAGAGCTTGGTCACGTCAAAATCAAAGACGCTTTCGGAAATCAGTTCCCGGGAGTAGGCGTAGTAGCCGCCGATGGCGTTGATCTCGCTGCGGGCGTACTCGGCCATCTCCACCACCTTGCGGAACACCTCTTTGCCCCGCAGGGCAAGATTCCGCCGGGAAATGTCCAGACTGGACATAAGCAGATAGCTTCCGCTGGTGGTTTGGGTCAGGTTGATCACCTGCCGCACATACCCGGGGCTGACATTTGGCCCTGTCAGCAAAAAGGAGCTTTGAGAAAGGCTCCCCCCCGACTTGTGCATGGAGACTGCGGCCATATCCGCCCCCACCCGCATGGCGGCAACCGGCAGCCCCTCCCCAAAATAAAAGTGAGTGCCGTGAGCCTCGTCGGCCAGCACCAGCATGTCGTTTTCATGAGCCAGCCGGATGATCCC
>CALCSA010000274.1 GCA_937894185.1 uncultured Clostridia bacterium
AAAATATGGAGGAAGAGCATTGAAATTGACAAAAAATGCCGTAACGGTTTTAGAAAAACGCTATATCTCCAGAGATGAGCAGGGAAATCTCACCGAAACGGTGGAAGGGCTGTTTGATAGGGTGGCGGGAGCCATTGCCCAAGCGGACCTGACCTTTGACCCCAAAGCGGATGTGAAGAAGACTCAGAAAAAGTTCTATCAGATGATGACGGACCTTGAGTTTTTGCCCAACTCCCCTACCTTGATGAATGCAGGCAAGGAGCTGGGGCAGCTTTCCGCCTGTTTTGTGCTGCCGGTAGAGGACAGCATGGAGGCCATTTTTGAGGCCATCAAGCAGGCGGCCCTCATCCACAAATCCGGCGGAGGCACCGGCTTTTCTTTTTCCCGGCTGCGTCCGGCAGGGAGCACCGTCAAATCCACCGGAGGAGTAGCCAGCGGGCCCATCTCCTTTATGCGGGTGTTCAATATGGCCACCGAGGCCGTCAAGCAAGGGGGGACCCGCCGGGGAGCCAACATGGGCATCCTGCGGGTGGATCATCCGGATATTGTGGACTTCATCAACTGCAAAAAGGATAACGCCGATATTCAGAACTTCAATATCTCGATCGGAGTCACCGAAGCCTTTATGGATGCGGTGGAAAAGGGAGAGGCCTACCATCTGATTCACCCTGTCACCAAGGAAACGGTGGGAATCCTCAGTGCCCGCAAGGTGTTCGATGAGATTGTAGCGGGTGCGTGGCAAAATGGGGAGCCGGGCATCATCTTTCTGGACAGGCTCAACCGGGACAACCCCATTCCGGGGCAAGGGGAGATCGAAAGCACCAACCCTTGCGGCGAGCAGCCTTTGC
Source organism: uncultured Clostridia bacterium (assembly GCA_937894185.1). Lineage (GTDB taxonomy): Bacteria > Bacillota > Clostridia > Oscillospirales > Ruminococcaceae > WRAV01. The sequence continues at coordinate 849 of CALCSA010000274.1, forward strand.
TGCCCTACGAAAGCTGCAATCTGGGCTCCATCAACCTTTACAACATGCTGCGCGGCAAAGAGGGCCGTTGGGAAATCGACTGGTCTAAGCTGGAAAAAACGGTGAAAAACGCCGTGCATTTTCTGGACAACGTCATCGAGGTGAACAAGTATCCTCTGGAGATGATTGAAACCGTCACCAAGCAGAGCCGAAAGATCGGCCTTGGAGTCATGGGCTTTGCCGACATGCTCCTGCGGATGGGAATTGCCTATGACAGCGATGAGGGGGTGGCTCTGGGCGGCGAAGTGATGCGCTTTATTCAGGAAAAGGGGCACAAGGCCTCCATGGAGCTGGCCAAGTTCAGAGGAGCCTTCCCTTTATTTAAGGAGAGCACCTTCCGGGATGGGGAGCCTCTGCGCAACGCCACCGTCACCACCATTGCCCCCACCGGAACCCTTTCCATTCTGGCGGGGTGCTCGTCGGGGGTGGA
>CALCSA010000275.1 GCA_937894185.1 uncultured Clostridia bacterium
CGACACTCACAACATGACCACCGTTCAGGTCAACAAGGCGGGAGTTGCCCGCACCTTTCAGAACATCCGCCTGTTCTCCAATCTTTCGGTGGAGGACAACGTAAAGCTTGGAATGCACAACCAGATCACCTACGGACTGTGGAGCGGCATCTTTTGGCTGCCCACCTATTGGAAAAAAGAAAAACAGGCTCACGAGCGGGCTATGGAACTGCTCTCTATCTTTGATCTGCAGGATTTGGCGGACAAGCAGGCCGGTTCTTTGCCCTATGGCGCCCAGCGCAAACTGGAAATTGTCCGCGCTCTGGCCACCAATCCCTCTCTGCTGCTGCTGGATGAGCCTGCCGCCGGGATGAACCCTTCCGAAACCAGCGAGCTGATGGACAACATCGTCAAGGTTCGGGACCTGTTCCAGATCGCCATCATGCTGATCGAACACGACATGAATCTGGTCATGGGCATCTGCGAGGGCATCTGCGTGCTGAACTTTGGCAAGGTGATTGCAAAAGGCACGCCCAGCCAGATTCAGAACAACCCCAAGGTCATAGAGGCCTATCTGGGCAAAAAGAAGGAGGGGTGAGCCTTGCTGAAAATTGACAACATCAACGTGTATTATGGGGCAATCCACGCCATCAAGGGAGTCTCTCTGGAAGTGACGGAAGGGGAGATCGTCACCCTGATCGGCGCTAACGGAGCAGGAAAAAGCACGGTGCTTAAAACCATTTCCGGCCTGCTCCGCTCCAAAACCGGTGAAATTAGCTTTATGGGAGAGAATATCAGCACTCTGCCCTCCCACAAAATTGTGGAGCGAGGCCTTGCCCATGTTCCCGAGGGCAGGCGGGTGTTCCTGCAAATGACGGTACAGGAAAACTTGGAAATGGGTGCCTACACCCAGAAAAACAGAGACACCGACGCCGATATGGAGCAGGTGTTTGCCCTTTTTCCCCGCTTATTGGAGCGCCGCAAGCAGGTTGCGGGGACCTTGTCCGGAGGAGAGCAGCAAATGCTTGCCATGGGCCGGGCCATGATGAGCAGGCCCCGGCTTCTGATGCTGGACGAGCCTTCCATGGGTCTTGCCCCCCTGCTGGTAGAGCAGATTTTTGCCATTATTCAGGAGATGAACAAAAAGGGAACCAGTATCCTCCTGGTGGAACAAAACGCTCAGATGGCTCTTTCCATCGCCGACAGAGCCTATGTTCTGGAAACGGGAAGCATCGCTGTGTCCGGCACCGGCGAAGAGCTAATTGAAAGCGACAAAATCCGCAAGGCCTATCTGGGGGGCTGACGCCCACAGGTTCCTTGCGGCAAAATTGCAACACATACACAGAGTGCAGAAGCCTTGGGGCCGCTGCACTCTTTTTTAATTGTGGGCTTTAGCGTGGAATAAATAGCCCACCCGATAGGCGATGGCCAATGATACCATATTGGCTTCGCCTCTATGGTATAATATATATAAAACATATCTCGACGGAGGTGAGGATCATGTATGTCGATCAACTGGCGGCGATTCTGGCCGAAAGTGAGCGCGTTGTATTTTTTGGCGGCGCGGGAGTCTCTACGGCATCGGGGATTCCAGACTTTAGAGGCGCGGAAGGTATCTTCAGCAAACAGTGGAGCCGCTCTTTCTCCCCGGAGGAACTGGTCTCCCACACCTTTTACAAAAAGCACCCGGAGGAGTTTTTCCGGTACTACAAAAAAGCGCTGGTTCATCCAGACGCCAAACCCAACCCCTGCCACACCGCTCTGGCAAAACTGGAAGAAATGGGGAAAATCTCGGCGGTGGTAACCCAAAATATAGATGGGCTACACCAACTGGCAGGCAGCAAAAACGTCATAGAGCTTCACGGTTCGGTCCATCGAAACTACTGCGAGGACTGCCGCAGTTTCTACGGCCTTGAATACGTCCTCGGCGCAGAGGGAGTCCCCCTTTGCAGCAAGTGCGGGGGCAGGGTGAAGCCCGATGTCGTGCTGTACGAAGAAAGCCTGAGCACCGATTCCATCGAACATGCCGCCAACCAGATTGCCCGCGTGGATACATTGATTGTGGGCGGAACTTCTTTGACCATCTATCCCGCAGCAGGTCTGGTGAGGTATTTTGAGGG
>CALCSA010000276.1 GCA_937894185.1 uncultured Clostridia bacterium
CATAATCCCGCCGAACATCATGGCGATGATGGTCATGGAGACGGAGAACATCATGTTCATAAGGCCGCCGCTGGTGAGCAGGCTGTCGATGGATTCCACACCGGTGCTGCACTCATAGCCGCCCATGCCGCAGGAGAACAGCGTGCCCAGAGTGCAGTCCGGCTGGAAAATCAGGCCGCACACAGCGCCGGAAATGATGCCCAAGGTGATGCCGGGGATGGCGGGAATCTTACAGGCCACCGCCACAATGACAATTACAGGGGGCAGCAGCAGGACCGGATTCACATGGAACAGCCCGCCCAGCGCGTCGGAGAGAATCTGCACCTGACTCAGGTCGGCCTCGCCGCCGTGATACTGGGTAAAGCCCAAAACTCCGTATACCACCAGGCAGACCACGTAAACCACGGCGGTGGGCAAAATCATAAACTTGACGTGGGTCATAACGTCGGTTCCGGCCATGGCGGGAGCCAGGTTCGTGGTGTCGGACAGGGGGGACATTTTGTCGCCGAAGTAGGCGCCGGAGATGACCGCACCGGCGGTCATGCCGGGGTTCATGCCAAGGCCCATGCCGATGCCCATCAGGGCCACGCCCATGGTGCCCATGGTGCCCCAGGAGGTGCCGGTGGCAAGGGAAGTGACAGAGCAAATCAAAAGCGCTGCGATAAAGAAGATGCTGGGCTTGAGGACCTTCAGACCATAGTAGATCATGGAGGGAACGACACCCGAGTCAATCCACACACCGATCAGAATGCCGATAATCGTAAGAATGATGATAGACTGCAATGCTTTGTAAATGCCGTCCATCATGGACTTTTCAATGTCCTCCCACTTGTAGCCGAGATACAGCGACATCAGTGCGGCGCCGATCACGCCGATAAACATGGGAACGTGGGGGTCCACTCCGTAGACAACGATGCCAACCGCCAGCACGACCACCAGGAACAGCATGGTCAAAAGAGCCTCCCACAGTTTTGGCATCCTGGGTTCTCTTACCTTGTTTTCTCCACTCATCGTTTTACCAACCTTTCTTCACTTTTCATTTCGATTTTTGTTCATCGCCAATGTATTCGTTCAGAGGTGTGCTTTTACGGTAATTTGGTGAGTCCTTCTCTTCGATGAAATAACCGACATTTCGCAGTTATGCCGCCCTTTTCTCTCCGAAAACCACTCATTGCAGGGGTTCGGGCGCCAACGGGTCGGGGCCGCCCTCTTCCCTGCGCCGCCAAAGCGGCCCGCAGGGAAGAAGGGCTGCCGGGAAGAGATTTACCAGCCCAGCTTGGTCATGGCGTCGTCCACGGCCTTAATCACAATGTCAATCTCTGCCTCGGTGACAATCAGGGGAGGCACAAAACGAAGCACGTTTCCGTTGGTGTTGTTGATCAGCACCTTGCTGTCCTTAAAGCACAGGTCCACCACCGGCTGGCCGGAGGGCTGATTCAGCTCGATGCCGTCAATCAGGCCGAGGCCCCGGATTTCCTTCACGGCGGAGGGGTGCTTGGCGGCGATTACGTCCCGCATCTGCTGGCGGAAGTATTCGCCCACCTTGGCGCAGTGGTCGATCACGCCCTCGTTAAGCATCACGTCCAGTGTGGTGGCGGCCAAAGCGCAGGCCAGAGGGCCGCCGGCGAAGGTGGAGCCGTGGGTGCCGGGGGTGAGGGTCTGGGTGGCCTCGCCACGGGCGCAGACCGCGCCGATGGGAACGCCGGAGCCCAGCGCCTTCGCCATGGAGCAGGTATCGGGCTCCACGCCGTAGTTCTGATGGGCAAACAGCTTGCCGGTGCGGCCGGAGCCAACCTGCACCTCGTCGAACATCAGCAAGATACCCTTCTCGTCGCACAGGTCCCGCAGGCCCTGTAAAAACTCCTGAGAAGCGGGGCGAACGCCGCCCTCGCCCTGCACGGGCTCGGTGAGAATGCCGCAGACATACTCGTCCATCAGGGCCTTCACGGAGTCCAGATTGTTGAACTCGGCATAGCGGAAGCCGGTGGGCAGAGGCTCGAAGAAGCGGTGCACGGCATACTGGCCGGTGGCGGTGGCGGTGGCCAGAGTGCGGCCGTGGAAGGAGTTCTTCATGGTGATGACCACAAAGCGCTCGGGATGGCCGTGGTCCTTGGCAAACTTGCGGGCCAGCTTGATCTGGCCCTCGTTGGCCTCCGCGCCGGAGTTGGCGTACAGAACCCTGTCAAAGCAGCTATTTTCAACGATCAGCTTGGCGGCCTGCACGGCGGGCTCGTTGTAAAAATAGTTGGAGCAGTGCAGAATCGTCTCCGCCCGCTCCCGCAGGCACTTGGCGATGGCAGGGTGGCAGTGGCCCAAACCGTTGACGGCGATGCCGCCCACAAAGTCCAGATACTTGTTGCCGTCCTTGTCGAAGACATAGGCGCCCTCGCCCCGCTCCATGGAAATGGGCATACGGACATGGTTTCCATACAGATACTTGTCACCGGCCTCGATGACCTCCGCGTTGGTTTTGTAGAGCTCAATCATGGTGGTTCCCTCCTTGTAGTTATCTGAAAATTGTTTTAGTTATTTAATGCCCACGCTGGGCCGCTCCGTTCCCACGGTGGTGCCGATGCCCTCGTTGGTAAAGGCCTCGTACAAGATACTGTGGGGTTTACGCCCGTCGATAATATGTACGCTGCCAACACCCTCTTCAATGGCCTGCACACAGCAGTCCACCTTGGGAATCATGCCGCCGGCAATGGTTCCACGGTCTTTGAGCATCTGAACGTCCTCAGTGTTGAGATAGCTGATGACGTCCCGCAGCTTGATGTCGTTGCAAAGGCCCTCAATATCCGTCAGCAGCACCAGCTTTTCCGCGCCCAGGGCGCTGGCAAGCTTGCCCGCCGCGGTATCGCCGTTGATGTTGTAGGTGTGGCCCTGCCCGTCGGTTCCCACGGGGGCGACCACGGGGATATAGCCTGCGTCCAGCATGGCGAGGATGGAGGTGGGGTCCACATAATCAATGTCACCCACAAAGCCCAGCTCCTCGCTGCGCTTGTGGCAGTGATAGATGTCCCCGCTGACGCCGGACAGGCCCACGGCCTTGCCGCCAAGCTT
>CALCSA010000277.1 GCA_937894185.1 uncultured Clostridia bacterium
ACCTATGTCTGCATGACTCAGTACGACGCCACCATGCCCAATGTTTTGGTGGCCTACCGCCCCCAAAGTTTGGACAATGTGTTTGGAAAGTATATCAGCGAGCAGGGCCTGACCCAGCTGCGGATTGCCGAAACGGAAAAATACGCCCACGTCACCTTCTTCTTTAACGGCGGCGTCGAGGCCCCCTTTGAAGGGGAAGACCGGTGTCTGGTTCCCTCGCCCAAGGTGGCCACCTACGACCTCAAGCCGGAGATGAGCGCGGTTGAAGTCACCGACGAGCTGTTAGAGCGGCTTTCCAGCGGCAAGTACGATATGATCATTCTAAACTATGCCAACTGTGATATGGTGGGACACACCGGCGTCTTTGAAGCGGCCGTTAAGGCGGTGGAAACCGTGGATGCCTGCATGGGCAAGGTGATTGACCGAGTAATTGTTATGGGCGGCAAAGCCCTGATCACCGCCGACCACGGTAACGCCGACCAGATGTACGAGCCGGATGGTTCTGCCTTTACCGCTCACACCACCAATCCAGTGCCTCTTATTGCGGTGGGAATCGGCGAGCGCAAGTTGGCGGAACCCATGACAGGCCGCTTGGCCGATCTGGCTCCCACTCTGCTGGAAATGATGGGGCTGCCCCAACCTGCCGAGATGACCGGCAAAAGCCTGCTGGTATAAGCGGGAATTCAAAAAGGAATTATTGCCTCCCCCGGACTGCCCCATGGTTCAGGGGGGCATTTTTCTATCCAGAAAGAGTGCCACAGGGTACTGGCCGATCCAACCGGATACCATACCTAAGATGCACCATGATCCCTTTAAAAGGAGGCGCTTTGTTTGAAAAACTTTGATGAAATGATTGCTCTGCTCAAGTCCCGCCCCGAAACCAAACGGGTGGTATTGGCCGCCGCTCAGGACGACCACAGTCTAAAGGCCATCTACCGGGCCAAAGGGGAGGGCTTGGTGATTCCCGTACTGGTGGGGGATAAGGCTAAGATTGAAGCCATTCTGGCCCAACTGGGGGAGAGCATCGAGCCGGAAAACCTCTACGACGTTCCCGATGTAGAAGCTGCCGCCGCCAAAGCGGTGGAGCTGATTCGGGAGGGGAAGGCTGATTTCCTGATGAAGGGCAAGCTGGAAACCGCTCAGTTGCTTCGAGCGGTGGTCAACAGGGAAACGGGGCTGCGCACCGGCCGCACCATGAGCCACGTGACCCTCTTTTCTGTTCCCACCTACCACAAGCTGCTGGCCGCCACCGATGGAGGTATGCTGCTGGCCCCCGATCTGGAGCAGAAAAAGCAGCTGATCCAAAACGCGGTGGAGCTGCTTCACAACATCGGCTATCAAAGCCCCAAGGTAGCGGTGCTGGCCGCTGCCGAAACCGTCAACCCCAAGATGCGGGACAGTTTGGACGGTGCCGAGCTCAAGGCCATGAACCAGCGGGGGGAGATTACCGGCTGCATCATCGAGGGACCTATCTCCATGGACCTTTCTCTGGTGAAGGAGAAGGCGGAGATCAAAGGATACCAGAGCCCGGTGGCGGGGGACGCGGACCTTCTGGTGGTGCCGGACATCACCTGCGGCAATGTCATGGGCAAGACCATGATCGAGCTGGCCGGGGCCACCATGGCGGGTCTGGTGCTGGGTGCCAAGGTCCCCATCATCCTCACCTCCCGGGCTTCCTCCAGCGAGGAAAAGCACCTTTCCATCTGTCTGGCGGCGGCTGCTTCGGCACAGTAACACCTCTTATCACACTTCCTCAAAGGACTGATCGTCTATCAAAACCATGCTGATTATTAATCCCGGTTCCACCTCCACCAAGATTGCGGTCTACCGGGACGAAGAACCCCTGTTTGTGGAGAACATCCACCACTCCCGGGAGGAGTTGGCTCCCTTTTCCGACATCTACCAGCAGTACGATTTGCGCCGGGAGCTGATTTTAAGCTGCCTGAACCGCCACGGTGTGGCCCCGCAAAGCCTTTCCGCCGTCATGGCCCGGGGAGGCTTGCTGCCCCCCTGCCGCTCGGGAGCCTATCAGGTCAATGACGAAATGGTGGATACCCTGCGCCATCGGCCCCAGAACATCCACGCTTCCAATCTGGGGGGGATTTTGGCCAAGGCCATCGCCGATCCGGATCAACGCCTACATCTACGACCCCGTCACCGTGGACGAGCTGACTCCCATCCACAAGGTCACCGGTCTTGTGGAAATGGAGCGCAAGGGGATGGGCCACAACCTGAATATGCGCGCTTGCGCCATGAAGTACGCCCAAACAACCGGAAAGCTCTATGGTTCTCTGAACCTCATTGTTGCCCATCTGGGGGGCGGTATCACCCTTTCCCTTCACCAGCAGGGAAGGATGACCGATATGATATCCGATGACGAAGGCCCCTTTTCCCCCGAGCGGGCGGGAGGTCTGCCTGTGTTTCAGGTGGTGAAGATGGCCACCTCCGGGGAGCACAACTACCGTTCCATGATGGATAAAATCAAAAATCACGGCGGTCTGGACGCCCATCTGGGCACCAAAGACGCTCAGGAAGTGGAGCGGCGGGCCGCCTCCGGTGATCAAAAGGCAGAGCTTATCTATAAAGCCATGGCTCTCAACGTGGCCAAAAATATTGCCAAGCTGGCGGTTCCCGTCAAGGGGAAGGTGGACGCAATTCTACTCACGGGGGGAATCGCCCATTCCCGGCTGTTTACCGGGTGGATTGAGGAGTATGTGGAGTTTATCGCTCCGGTGGTCTGCCTGCCCGGGGAAAACGAAATGGAATCCCTTGCTTTGGGATGCCTGCGGGTGCTCCGCGGGGAAGAAAAGGCTCATAATTTTACAGCATAATGTACAATTCGTGCCACGCCGGAAGGAAACATCCTCCCGGCGTTTGTGCATCTTGAAAGAGTTAGATACTGCGAAGGCAACAAAAAATCCGACGTCCAAAAACGCCGGATTTTTATCATGTATTGCGATTATATATACTTGGACAGGGTGGAGATCAGCACTCCCGCTGCCACCGCGGAGCCGATGACTCCGGCTACGTTGGGGCCCATGGCATGCATCAGCAGGAAGTTGCCGGGGTCATACTCGGCGCCTACCTTCTGAGAAACACGGGCGGCCATGGGAACGGCAGAAACGCCTGCAGAACCAATGAGAGGATTCACCTTGCCACCGCTGAACTTGTACATCACCTTGCCGAACAGCACGCCGCCGATGGTGCCGAAGATAAAGGCGCACAGGCCCATCACCACAATGCCCAGAGTGCGGGCGGTCAGGAAGGTGGCGGCGTTGGCAGTTGCGCCAACGGTGGTGCCAAGGAAGATGGTGATAATGTTGAGCAACTCATTCTGAGCCGTCTTGGAAAGGCGGTCGGTGGCGCCGGACTCTTTGAACAGGTTACCCAGCATCAGCATACCGATGAGGGGAGTGGCGGAAGGTACCATCAGAGCCACCACCACGGTGGTGAGGATGGGGAAGATCACCTTCTCGGTTTTGGAGACAGGACGCAGTTGCTCCATTACAACGGTGCGCTCTTTATCGGTGGTCAGCAGCTTCATAAAAGGCGGCTGAATGATGGGAACCAGAGCCATGTAGGAGTAGGCCGCAATAGCGATGGAACCCAGCAGGTGAGGGGCCAGCTTGGTGGTGGTAAAGATGGCAGTAGGACCGTCTGCACCGCCGATGATGCCGATAGAACCTGCCTCGGGACCGGTAAAGCCCAGAAGCAGAGCGCCGATAAAGGCAATGAAGATACCCAGCTGAGCGGCCGCACCCATGAGGAAGCTCTTGGGGTTGGCAATCAGGGGACCAAAGTCGGTCATAGCGCCGACGCCCATAAAGATAAGGGGCGGATAGATGCCCAGCTTAACACCCTGATAGAGGTAGTAGAGCAGGCCGCCAACCTCTTGCTTGACGGCGTAGGCGATTCCATCGATGAACTGCAGGGTTTCGCCCATTGCCAGCTCTTCCCCGGCCTGAAGCAGCCGCAGGTTCAGAACAGGAGGATCCATGACGCCGGCCATGGGAAGGTTGACCAAGAACATACCAAAGGCGATGGGAATCAACAGCAACGGTTCAAATCCCTTGCCAATGGCAAGATACATCAATACAAAGGAAACCAAGATCATCAAAAGGTTTCCCCACGTCATATTCACAATACCGGACTCTGCCGCCAGGGCAGCAAAAGCATCCGCAATTTGGGCTATCATTTACAACACCCTTTCCCCAAAATTCAGGCTAAAATGGCCTTGTGTTCTGCTGCATACCCGCAAATCCCCAGACAGGGCGGCTTTCGCGGGGGCGACCAATGCTGCGAATCGCATAGGATACACCGGGAGCGCTTTCTTCCATGTAGCATGCAACCGCAGAAGAAATAGCCGCCACTGTTTCCCCGGAGATGCCCGATGCAACAACCGGTGCCGAAGCAGCGGCTTTAGCAGCCGGAACAGCAGGAGCCGGAGCTTGCTTTGAAGCTTGAGGAGCAGGCTTATCCGTCTTTTTTTTTGCGGAGAAGATACGGCCCATAACCCATACAGCAAAGATCAAAATGACCAATGCCATAAAGACGATCAGCAGGCCGGGTATGACAACTTCACCAATTTGATTGAGAATATTCATCTACTTCCCTCCTAAATCTTTCCTTCCTCAAATTTTGCAATCAAGAAGTATTATACAATACACCACCATGGAATGCAATAGACAGTGCCCCTTGTAGAAGGGGACAGATTATGGGGTGAACTAGGAAAAAATGTACAATTTGCTCATATTTCAGAAAAACTAGGGCAATGAAATGAAACAAAACAGGCAAGTTAAATTTGCGACAATCTGGATGGTGATGCAAAAATATTCACAGAATGCAATAGATGACACCCTTTACAGAAGGGGACAGATTGCGGGTTATAATAGGAAAAAATGTACAATTTGCTCATATTTCATAAAACAACAGCAACGAAATGAAACAAAAACAGGTAAGTTAAATTTGCAACAATATGAATGTTCATACAAAACATTCAGGTTATATGAGAACGTTAGAACCATTACCCGGAAAAGATCCCACCCTCTCCCTGTGGTGAAAGGGTGGGATGTGCGGGAGCTATTTAGGCTTTTTCCGCGGTGCTCTCCATCCTGTGTGCCGCAGCAGGCTGATGGCGGCGGTGTTGACCAGAATGGAACCAAAGAGCAGGACGGCAATCATAACGGTATCCACCGTGATCATCAGCACAATGCCGGCAATCAGCATCAGAATACCCAGCATCAGCAAAAGCCGGCCAATGTTGCGTTTGCGCCGTGTCCTCACAGTGCAAGGCGATAGATGGCTTCAATATCGTCGGCGGTGAGGGGAATCAGGTTGCCTCTGGTGCCGCCCAGATGCACCACCGTCTTTTCTGCCATTTCCCGCAGGCGGTCGTCGCCGATCTCCACTTCAGAAAGGCGGACCGGCATGCCGATGGAGCGGTAGAAGTTTTCCAGCCGCCGAATGGACTCCAAGATGATGGCGTCCGGGTCATCCATAGCCATATCCACATCCATCACCCGGGTGGCAAACTGCAAAAAGCGGGGAATGTTGTGGCGGTAGACATACCGCATCCAAGCGGGGAAGATGATGGCCAGTCCCGCTCCGTGGGCAATGTCATAAATACCGGAAATCTCCATCTCAATGCCGTGGGACGCCCAGTCGCCGATGCGGCCCCGGTCCAGCAAAGTGTTGTGGGCCAAAGTACCGGCCCAGCAGATTTCGGCACGGGAATCGTAGTCCTTGGGGTTCTGGTAGGTAATGGGAGCATTGAGGAGCACCGAGCGCATAATTCCCTCCAGCATCCGGTCGGAAACATCCACATTCTTGGTGTTGGTAAAGTACCGCTCCATCATGTGGGCCAGAATATCGGTGCAGCCGCAGCCGACCTGATAGGGGGGGAGGGTAAAGGTGAGCTGGGGGTTGATGCAGGCAAATACCGGCAAAATGATAGGGGAGTTTATGCCCCGCTTAAACCAACCATCCTCGTTGGTGATGACGCAGCTGACAGAGCTTTCGCTGCCCGCGGCGGGGATGGTGAGGACGCTGCCCACCGGAATGGTGGCGGTGACTTTCTTCTGTCCCAGAAAACAGGGCCAGATGTCCTCGTTCATAGCCACACCCACGCCGATTGCCTTGGCAGAGTCGATGACGCTGCCGCCCCCCACCGCCAGAATGCAGTCCACGTCCTCTTGCTGACAGAGGGCAATGCCCTTTTCCACCAGAGAGAGCACGGGATTGGGCTGAACGCCTCCCAACTCTACAAAGTCAACTCCTGCTTCGGTGAGAGAGGCTTTGACCTGATCCAGCAGCCCCGAACGAACAGCCGACCCGCCGCCGTAATGAAGCAGAGCCTTTTTCCCCATGGCCCGGGTTTCCTTGCCCACTTGCCCTTGGGCATCCTTTCCAAAAATAATGCGGGTGGGGTTGTGAAAGGTAAAATCCAGCATATTTTCACTCCTTGCTATATAATGCAAATGTTAATCATTGCCCAGTTCCCGGATGAGAGCGTGCAGCAGACGGTAGGTGTCCTCTACATCCTGCTTGTGGAGCACGTTGGAGGGAGAGTGGAGATACCGGCAGGGCAGACTGACCGCCATCACCCGGGAACCGGCTTTGGCCGTTTGCAGAGAGCGGGACTCGTTGCCTCCCGCCACCATGGACTTGGTCTGGCAGGGGATTTGCTCCCGCTGGGCTACGTCAAAAGCCAGACGGTACAGCTGGGAATCATAGACGGTTCCGCCATCCATAAAGCTGACCACCGGGCCCTTGCCCAGACGGGAAACCACCTTGTCGGCGGAAACTCCCGCAATGTCGGAGGCGGTGGTGGTCTCCACCGCAATGGCGATGTCCGGGGCGACGGCGTATCCCGCCGCCACCGCGCCGGTGCACCCCGTTTCCTCCTGAACGGTAAAAGCAAAATGACAGTCAAAGGGCAGGTCGCTTTGCAGCAGCTTGACCAGCAGAGCACAGCCTGCCCGGTCGTCAAAAGCCCGGCCCAGAATACAGTTCTCCCCCAAAGGGAGAAAAGGAGCGTAAAAGATGGCCCGGTCTCCCGGCTGTACGTGCTCCAGAGCTTCTTCCCTGCTGCGCGCGCCGATGTCGATAAAGAGCTTGTCCCGGTCGGGAACTTCCTCCCGCTCCTTGTCGGTGTGCAGATGCAGAGCCTTGGAACCAACCGCTCCGTAGAGGCGCTGGGGCCCGATCTCCACGGATTTACCCACCACCACCCGGGTGTCGATGCCGCCTACGCTGGTAAAGCGCAGCAGACCGTCCTCCTCGATATGGGTGATGATAAAGCCCACCTCGTCCATATGGGCGGAAAAAAGCAGCTTGTTTTTGGGGCGCTGTGCTCCCTTTTTAAAGGCAATCAGGTTGCCCAGAGTGTCGGTGTGCAGCTCCTCGCAGTGCTCCTGCACCAGAGAGGCAATTTTCTCCCGTACCGGGTCTTCCCAACCGGAAACTCCGGGAATGTCACAAAGCTCCCGAATCAGATCAATAAGGCTTACCATCCCTTCCCCTCCTTTCCCAGACTGCGGACATAGGCGGCCAGCAGCCGTCCGGTATTTTCCACATCGGCGACGGAGACCGTCTCCAGAGGGGTGTGCATGTATTTTTGGGGAATGGAGACAAGCCCGGTCAGAACTCCGGAGCGAGTGGTGGCAATCTGGTCGGCGTTTGTGCCGGTTTTGCCCCCCATCACCTCGGTCTGGAAGGGGATCTCCTCCTCTTTGGCCAGATCACAAAGCTGGCGGGAAATAGCATGGGAGAGGATGGGTGAAAATCCCACCATGGGGCCTTCCCCCAACAGGCCGCACTTGGCCCGGGGAGCATCGGGGGTATGGGCAAAGCTGACATCCACTGCAATGGCATGGGTAGGGCTGATCTCGTAGGCGGCGGTTTTGGCTCCCTGCCCTCCCACCTCCTCCATGGAGGAGAAGAGCACCGTCAGATTGCAGCAGGGAGCATCCTCCTTGAGAAGCTCCAGAGCATATAGAATGGCGGTGCAGCCCGCCCGGTCATCTAAAGCTTTGCCGCAGCAGGCATCCCCCAACAGCGTCCGGGAGGGGGCATAGAGAGTGCCCCGGTCCCCGGGGAATACCCTTTGCTCCGCCTGCTCCTTGGTGCAGCCAATGTCCACATACATTTCATCTACTTTGGGATTTTTCAGCTCCTTGCCGGAGGTGAGGTGAGGGGGTGTGGAGCAGAACACGCCGTAAACGGGACCGCTCCTTGCGTCAATCACCACAGGGGAGGCCATCAAAATCCGGCGGTCCATGCCGCCGCACCCCGCCACCCGCAGAAAGCCATCCTCCTCAATATGGGTGATAATGATGCCGATTTCGTCGATATGGGCGTCCAGCAGCAGATGGGGAGCGGCAGGGTCGGTTTCCCACACCCGGCATAGAAGGCTCCCCTGCGGGTGAACCCTGACTTTTCCATAGGGTTCCAGCAGCTTGGCCCCCAGCTGAACCGCCTGTTCCTCTTTCCCTGCGATTCCTGTCACAGCGGAAAAGTCAAGAAGTATTTGCTTTGTATTCATCAAGTGTTACGGTATCCTTTCTGAAGTTAATTCAACGCCGCCACCAGCTCTTTGAAGTGCTTGCCCCGGACCTCGAAGTTGGGGTAGCAGTCAAAGCTGGCGCTGGCAGGGGAAAGGGTGACCACATCCCCTGACCGAGAGGCCTTGTGGGCCAGAGCCACCGCTTCTTCCAAATCTTTTGCCCGGAGAATTTCCGGGTGCCCGTCGGTGTAGGAGGGGCAGGACCGCAGGGCGGCTTCAATTTTATCCGCAGTAGCTCCCGTGAGAATCAGCAACTTTACCTTTTCCACCAGCACGGGAGCCAAGGGGTCATAGCTGAGGTTTTTGTCGTAGCCTC
>CALCSA010000278.1 GCA_937894185.1 uncultured Clostridia bacterium
CGAGCCTATTTCCGATACGGTGCGGGGCATTATCGACGGCCACATTATCCTCTCCCGCAAAATCGCCGCCCGCAACCACTATCCCGCCATTGATGTGCTGGGCAGCATCTCCCGTCTGATGAACGATATCGTCCCCCGGGAGCAAGTCGATGCCGCCAACCGCATGCGCAACCTGATGGCGGTCCACGAGAGCAACTACGATCTGATTTCCATCGGCGCGTACAAAAAAGGCGCCAACCCCGCTCTGGACAAAGCCATCGCCAAAATTGACGGCGTCAATAGCTTTTTGCAGCAGGAGGTAGGGGAAAAGTTTGAATACGACGATACCATTAGCCAAATGAAGAAGGCTATTTCTGACTGACAGAGGTGAGCAAACTGAAGCGATTTACTTTCACGCTCCAAAAACTGCTGGATTATAAAGAGCAGGTGCTGGAGGCGGAGCGGGTTGTTCTGGCCGATATGAACGCCATTCTGGCGGGACTTATTGCCGAACAAAACAAGATGCGCCGTCAGCGGGGGGAGCGCCGGGAGTTGTTGCACAAGATCAGCGCCGCAGGCATCACCGCCATGGAAATGGAAACCCACAAAAACTTCCTCATTGCCTTGGATTTTTCCCTCCGGCAAAAAGGGCAGCAGATTGCCCTGCAACAGCAGGCCATCCAACGGCAGATGGAAAAGGTCCGGCAAGCCAAGCTGGAGGTTTCCACCATGGAAAAGCTCAAAGAACGCAAGCTGGAAGAGTACAACTATCTGGCCCAAAAGGAAGAAGAAAGGCTGATCGAGGAGTTTGTCACCACCTCCAAAGCCATGACAAACAGCTAGAAAACAGGAGCTTTTCCTGTTTCCTATAAATATTTTAAAGAGAAAGGAGGAATACAGTGGTATTGCAGAGCACCCCAAGCATTCAGGAGCTTTTGCCCCGGGTTCAGACCGGTACCGCGTCCCGGCTCTCTCCAGCGGAAACACCCTTTAAGGATTTGCTGGACGGTGCGCTACAGGCCCGAACCGAACCGTCCCAAGAACCGGAGAAGGCGGTACAGTCGGGAGAGCAACCGGAGCAGCCCCCGAAAGAGGAGCAGCCATCCAAGGATGCTGCCGTCAAGGGGAAAGAGCAGACGGTGCCGCCGGAAAAACCCCGCAAACCCGCATCGGAAGCCCAAACGCAGGAAGCCGCCACAGCGGTGGCAACTCTGATCGCCCCCATCGCTCCGCTGTCCTTGAAGCTTTCGCCGATCCAGACCTTTGCCGTGGTAGAACCCACCGAGAGCATACAGCCGACCGGGATTCCCGTGGAAGCCCTTCTCCCCACCGGGGAGCAACCGTCCCCGCAATCTCAGGCAACCTTTGTGCCGGCGGCCCAACCTCAGGTTTACGCCGACCTTGCGCCTGCGCCATCAGAGCTTCAGCTGCAGGCAGAGCCTGCGGTTCAGGAAGAAGGCGTTGCGGTGGAGTGGATGACCGATGTGGCAGAATCTATCCCCATGGAAGCCGATCAGCCCCTCACCAAGGCCGACCCCCAACCCCTGCAGGAACGGGCGGACAGGAGTCACGACCGGTTTGACTCTCTCATCGCCAAGGCATCCCGGGAGCTTCCGGCCCCCAAAGCCCGGGCAGAGCAGCCCAAGGACCCGGAGCCCGAAAAAGTCCCCACCCTCTCTAAAGGGGAAGGGAAGGCGGAAGTTAAGGCAGAACCGAAAGAGAAAAGTCAGGAGCCCAAAGCGCAGGAAACTGAGACGGCACCCAAGGAGCTTCCCACGGTTCAGATCCGGGGAATGGAGACGGCGCAGATTCCAAAACCAATAGCGGCGCCGGTACCTACTCAGCAGGTAGAAGCACAGGTACTCCAACATCTGGAGCAGGGTAAAACCGAATTTCGGATGCAGCTGGCTCCCAAGGAACTGGGACAGGTAGATGTGCGGATGCTGCTGGAGGACGGCAAGCTGACGGTACAGATTCTTACAGCAACCTCCAAGGCGGCACAGGAGCTGCAGCGTTCCGGCGAAAGTCTGGCGGCATCCCTGCGGATGGCGGGAGCGCAGCTGGAGGCCGTACAAATTGTACACCGGCCCGAGGAGCCCTCCCAGCAGATGGGCGGAGCCTTCAACATGGAAAACGGGCAGCATCCCGGCGGCGAAAGCCAACACGGACAAAGCCCCCGGCAGCAGGGACAGGGAACCCAGTGGGAAGAAGAAACCTACCGGGCCCCCGAAACACCCTCCCGCCTGCTGGATCAGGCAATCTAAGCACGTTTATATGACAGGAAAGGAGGACTTCAGGTATGTCAACCACAGGATCAGTGGGCGGTGCAAACGGAGATTGGTATATTGATCCCAGCAAACTCAACTCCCACAGTGTGATTCAGGGCAAGGGTGCCGACCAGATGGATATGGATGACTTCTTCAATCTTTTGGTGGCTCAGATGACCAATCAGGATATGATGAATCCCACCGCCGACACCGAATACATTGCCCAGATGGCTCAATTTACCACTCTGCGGGGGATTCAGGTAATTCAGGAGTATCAGCTTTCGTCCTATGCCAGCTCCTACGCCGGAAAAACCGTGGCCATTGCCCACACCGGCGAGAGCGGAAACCTCACCCGCACCGAAGGCGTGGTGGAAAGCGTCACCTTTTACGACGGCGAGCCCAAGGTTGTGGTGAATGGCGTCAGCTATCCCCTTTACTCGGTGATGGAGGTCAAGTCTGCGGGAAGCAGCGGCTCCACCGGTGAAAGCAACAGCAATCCCCTTACCCCAGGCGAAGCTGCCGCCTATATCGGCAAGACGGTCACCGTCAACTATACCGACGACGATGACAACGAAATTGAGGTGGAGGGGAAAGTCACCGCCGTAAAAACCGGAAAGAACGGGCAGACCCTTCTGGTCATCGACGGCAACGAATACCCTGTTTCGGCAATTACCGCAGTTTCTTAAACAGGCATTGCCATCGGATGTTACACCACCGGATATACAAGGAGGAATGGTGGTAATTTTATGAGCGATCTTATGAACAGACTCAACGGCCCCGGAAATTTAGGGCGAGTCAACCTTCCCATCACCACCGGAAGGCCCATGCCCGGCGCAAATCCCCCGGTAACCGAAACCGGAAAGCCCTTTCGGCAGTTGCTGGATGCCTCGTTGGGCCAAACCCAGAAGCTCACCTTTTCCAAACACGCTCAGGCCCGGGTAGAGCAGCGGGGAGTGGAGCTTTCCGCCGCGGATCTGAAACGGCTGGAGCAGGCGGTGGGCAAGGCGGAGGAAAAAGGCGTGACCGATTCACTGATGTATCTTAACAATACCGCCTTTATCGTCAACATCCCCAGCCGGGTGGTTGTGACGGTGGTGGACGGCAGCGACACCCAAAACAACGTGTTTACCAACATCAACGGTGCAGTGATTTTATAAATAGCCGGACCTTTTACAGGAAGCTATGGGAATTCCGACTGACTGACGAATTCCAACTCAAAGGATCACTGCTCCCTTCACAATTTGCTTTGTAAAGGAGGCACTTTATTATGATGCGATCCCTTTCGTCCGGTGTAGCCGGACTGCGCGCCCATCAAACCAAGATGGACGTCATCGGTACCAACATTGCCAACGTCAACACCTACGGCTTTAAATCCAGCCGGGTGACCTTTTCCGACGTTTATTATCAGACTCTTTCCAGCGGCAGCGCCCCTTCCGACATTACGGGCGGCACCAACCCCACCCAGATCGGCTACGGCGCGGCGGTGGCCACCATTGACGTGATGAACACCCAGTCGGGGCTTGCTTCCACCGACCGGGCGCTGGACCTGTATATCAACGGAGACGGCATGGTGGCGGTAAAGGATGCCAACGGAAACCTGTTCTACACCCGCCTGGGGGTCACCGGCTTTGATGCCGCCGGCAACTTGGTGGATGCCAACGGCAACTTTATCATGGGATTTCCCATGGGAGCCGATGGCAATCCCGTCATCAATCCCGATGGCACCGTGGACGTGGATAACCTTTCCAAGATTTCCGTGGATAAGGACCTGTTGGATCAGATGACCAACATTTCTATCGGCACCACTGGAGAGATTACCGGAACTCTGGCCGGAGACACCGAAATCAGCGTCAGCAAAAAGAAGCCAGACTGGCTCATTGACGTGGAGATCGACCCGGAATCCAATGTGGTGGGCGATGTGAAGGTAGTGATGGAATTTATCACCTCCACCAATTCTCCCATGCCTGCCGATTGGATCACTGCCATCGAGGCCAAGACCAACTCCCAGATCAGCGGCAAGTATAAATTTGCCTACGATCCCGATACCAAAGTGATTACCGCTACTTCCGATCAGGGTAACGTGCTGAGCGGAACCTATAAAAAGGGCGCCACCATTGATATGACCGATGCCAGCGGCAAGGTGATGATGACCCTGACCACCGACAAATACGCCAACCCCGGCACCACCCCTCTGGCCGATGTGGATTTTAGTGTCAAGCAAATGCTGGCGGTGGAGTATAATGACAAGGGTGGCAACAGAACCCGGCAAGACATTGAGTATGACTTGGTTGCCACCGAGGTGACTTTGGGGGATATCAAGCTGATTATTGATCCCGAGAGCGCCAAAGAAGTGACCACCCTGCAGCTTGCCTATCTAACGGGCAATCAGTTTGCCACTGGCACAGACCCTTGGCTGCTGGGCGCAACTCTGGACCCCAACTCCAGCTACTCCGCTAAGGAACTGAAGCTGGCCGCTGGTGTGAGCCAGACCGTAGCGAAAAGCTATAGTGGCAACAGTTTCAACAACATCATGGATTCCAATGCCGTGGAGCAGATCATCAAAGCCATTAATAAGCCGGGCCAGTATAAGATTTCCACCGTGGACGAAACTCCCCCTACCAACGGCTTCCGTTTGGTGATTAGGCACAGCGACGGCACGGAAGTAAAGTCTGAGATCGTGACCAAGGCTGACGATGATGTCAAGTTTATCGTTGGCAGTGACACCATTACCGTTGGTAAAGCGCAAGCGGAGCACTTTTCCGCCACCGCTGACGCGGACGTAGGGGATTTGGCTTTGAGCGACAAGAACGTAGAAGCACTCTTGAAGACACTTCCCATAGGCAGTGGCTATAAAATTCGGGTAACGGAAGATACAGCATCTCCCGGTTCTTATCAAGTTGACATACTTGATTCGGCAAGTAGTGTAATTGCCTCAACTGCCAGTAACATCGCAGATGGTGACGAAATTAAGATTAATGGGGTAACCTTGGGTACGCTGAATGCCAGTCAATTTACTTCGGGCACCCCCTCCGCTCTCGGCACCGTGACGCGCGGAATTGATGTATCCAACAGCAATCTAGCCAGCATGACCGAAAAAAATGTGCTGCAGCTACAGGACGAAACCGGTGCCGTGCTGGAAGAAGTGCTGTACAACGGCAGCAATACTGTCAAGCTGGGGGATCTGAACATCAAGGTGGACCGGGAAAACCTGTTGAAATATTTTTCTGATCGCAACAAGCTGGAAGCCAACGTGGTAAGCATGGGAGAGGTTTCTCAGCAAACCACCAAAGACTGGCTCTTTGACAACGCCGCCGCCAATGCCCAGCCCGGCATCGGCAAGGTGGTCAACATCGGCAACATCGCCCTTGCCAAGATTCCCAACATGGTGGCCATGGAGCAGAGCGGCAGCAGCTACTTTGTCACCACCGCAAACTCCGGCGAGGCCATCTTTGTGCGGCCGGGGATCAACGGCACCGGTACCCTCAAATCCGGGTATCTGGAAATGTCCAACGTAGACGTTTCCAAGGAGTTTACCGATATGATCACCACCCAAAGAGGATTCCAGGCCAACACTCGGATCATCACCGTCTCCGACGAGATGCTCAACGAATTGGTCAACCTCAAGCGCTGATAAAAGGATAACGGGAGCACTGCGGGGGAGATAGCATTCCTCGCAGTGCATCCCCCGTATAAGCAAAGGAGCCCTGGATATGATCGAGCTCACTAAGCTGAATAAAAAGAAGTTCTACCTCAACTGCGATCTCATCGAAACCATAGAATCCACGCCGGATACCGTGATTACTCTGCGCAACGGCAAGCTGGTTCTGGTGCAGGAAACACCGGAGACAATTGTTAAGGAAGTCATTGCCTACAAGCGAAAGCTGATACCATAGCCTTGCTGCAGGCTTTTGATTGCGACAACAACAGCGGGGGCTGTTCCAAATCACGCTTGGGGCATGGGGGATAGAAAAACATGAATTTAGCCTTTATCATCGGAATGATTGCGGCTCTGGCCGTAACTGCCTGGGGAATTGTAGACTCAGGAAGCCTGTGGAATTTTTACGATTTTCCCAGTATCATCATCACCGTCGGCGGTACCTTAATGACCATCGTGGCTTGCTTTCCGTTTAAGGATCTTGCAAAAGTTCCCAAGCACTTTCCCATTATTTTGGGGCTGGGCAAACACAGGTGGGATCCCATCTACTACATCAACACCATGACCGAACTTTCCACCGAGGCCCGCCGCAAGGGCCTGCTGGCTCTGGAAGATCGGGTGGCAGAGTTTGAGGATCCCTTTCTGCGGGACAGTGTCATGTTGATTGTAGACGCCATGGAGCCGGATAAAGTCCGGGACCAGCTGGACAATGAACTGAGCAACATCGAGGCACGACATGCCGTGGCCTGGAATATCTACGACAAAGGTGCGGCTCTGGGGCCGGGCTTTGGTATGATCGGAACCCTCATCGGCCTGATTAACATGCTCAAGGATCTGAACTTTGAGGAGGAGGGGGGCGCCCAGCAGCTGACAGCCAATATGGCCGTGGCTCTGATCACCACCTTCTACGGTTCCATGCTGGCCAACGTTGTCTTTATGCCCATTTCCAACCAGCTGCGGATGCGGCACGAGGAAGAAATGCTCTGTAAGGAAGTTGTCATCGAGGGCATTATATCCATTCAGGCGGGAGAAAACCCCCGCCATATCAACGAAAAGCTAATGGCCTATCTGGACCGCAGGCAGCGTGACAAGCTGGTGGCTCAGCGGGAATCGGTGTCGGCGTCTGCCGAATAGGCGCTGGGATATCTTCCAAGGAGGTGAGGGCGTGGCAAGACGTAAAAAAGTGGATGACGGCGGTGGTGGCGGTGGTGAATGGCTCAATACCTATGCCGACATGGTCACCTTGCTGCTGACCTTCTTTATTATGCTCTTTTCCATGTCCAGCTTAGATTCCACCAAGTTTAACATGATGGTCAAAGCGTTTTCCGATGCTACCGCAGAAGATATGATTGTCATTTTGGGTAGGGAAGGCCCCAACGATTACGATGGTGCCAAAGCTCAGGGTCCCGATTATATGGAGGGTGAAATCGAAATCAAGGATCTCACCGAGATTTTTCATGCCATTTCCAAATATATTGAGGAAAAAGGCATTCAGGATTCGGTGCAGGTGGCTCAGGGGGACGGCTTTGTCTTTATTCAGTTTATGGACAATATGCTGTTTGAACCCAACAGCGCCCGGCTAAAACCCGCCGACCTAAACATCCTGAATTTTGTGGGGATGGGCATCAAGTCGGTGCAAAACCAGCTCAAGCTGGTGCGGATCGACGGCCATACGGCGGCGATTCCGGAAAACCCAAACTACGAGGTTTCCGACCGGCTGCTGTCCAGCGAACGGGCCAACAGTGTGCTGATGTATTTTGAAGATGTAATTGGCATACGCCCGGAATTGTTGGTTCAGATGGGCTTTGGAAAACAAATGCCCTTGCCGGGCAATACAAACTCTACCGATGAGGAGCGCTCGAAAAACCGGCGGGTGGAAATTTATATCAGTACGGAAAACATTATTACAGAGCAGCTGGACAATATTTACGAGAAACTTGTCGAATAAGCAACGCGTATTCTGGCAAAAAATACACTTTTATGCTATAATGGCTCAAGGCATTTTAAGCCCTTTGCAGTGCTGAACTTCGGCGCATCTGCCTGAAGGGCATGTTATTGGCGTTGGGAGGGAAACCGTGGAAGTACTATCGCAAAGTCAAATAGACGATCTTCTCAATTCGCTTACTTCCGGCGCTATGGATATTGAAACCGTTACCGAGGAAGCTTCCAGAAAGGTAAAGGAGTACGATTTTCGATCCCCAAAGCGCTTTACCAAAGAACAGCTCAAGCTGGTTACCAGCGTGTACGAAAACTATTCTCGGCTGCTTTCTTCCTACCTGACCGGCATGTTGCGCCTGTATGTCAGCGTAGAATGTGTTCATATTGAGGAGCAGCGGTACTCGGAATTTAATAATGCCTTGCCCGACTCTGTCATGGTGGCCATCGGAGAGATGCGCTTTCCCGGCTCCAGTGACGAAAACAATACCATCATTATGGATTTTTCCCGCCCCATCGCCTTTGCCATCATCGAGCGGCTTCTGGGAGGCACCGGAGATGGCTTGGAGTTA
>CALCSA010000279.1 GCA_937894185.1 uncultured Clostridia bacterium
GCTGAGGTGTGCAGGCAGATAGGCCTGCAAGGGGGCTCCACACTGTGGTCCCCCTTGGTCTGTTACTCGTCCAGCTTGAGAACGGCGGTAAAGGCCTCCTGAGGAACCTCTACGCTACCCAACTGGCGCATCTTCTTCTTGCCTTCCTTCTGTTTTTCCAGCAGCTTCTTTTTCCGGGAGATGTCGCCGCCATAGCACTTGGCCAGAACATCCTTACGCAGGGCCTTGACCGTCTCCCGGGCGACGATTTTGCCGCCGATGGCCGCCTGAATGGGGACCTCAAACATCTGGCGGGGAATGTGTTCCTTGAGCCGTTCCGCCAGCTTGCGTCCCCGGGCGTAGGCATTGTCGGCGTGGACAATAAAGCTCAGAGCATCCACCATATCCCCGTTGAGGAGGATGTCCAGCTTGGTCAGCTTGGAATCGCAGTACTCGCTCAACTCGTAGTCAAAGCTGGCGTAGCCCTTGGTGCGGCTCTTGAGAGCATCAAAAAAGTCGTAGATGATCTCCCCCAAAGGCAGCTTGTAGTGCAGCTCCACCCGGTCGGTATCCAGATACTTGGTGTCCAGATAAATCCCCCGCCGCTGCTGGCACAGCTCCATGATGGAGCCGATGAACTCCGCCGGTGTCATAATGTTGGCGTTGACAAAGGGCTCCTGAGCGCTCTGGATGGTGGCGGGGTCGGGGTAGTTGGTGGGGTTGTCAATTTCTAAGGTTTTGCCGTTGGTCAGGGTGATGCGATAAACTACACTGGGGGCGGTGGTGATGAGGTCCAGAGAGAACTCCCGCTCCAGCCGCTCCAGAATCACTTCCAGATGTAAAAGCCCCAAAAAACCGCAGCGAAATCCAAAGCCCAAGGCGATGGAGGTTTCCGGCTCGTAGCTGAGGGAAGCATCGTTGAGCTGAAGTTTTTCCAAGGCATCCCGCAAATCGGGGTACTTGGCCCCATCCTGGGGATAGATGCCGCAGAACACCATGGGCATGGCCTTGCGGTAGCCTTCCAGCGGGACATCCGCCGGGCGTTCGCTGCCGGTGACCGTATCCCCCACCTGAGTGTCCCTAACATTTTTGATGCTGGCGGTCAGGTACCCCACTTCCCCCGCCCGCAGTTCTTGGCAAGGGTTGAGGCGGGTGGCTCCCATGGTGCCCACCTCTACCACCTCAAACTCGGCTCCGGTTCCCATCATGCGGATGGGCATATCGGTGCTGAGGGTTCCGTCCAGCACCCGAACGTAGACGATGACCCCTTTGTAGCTGTCGTAGCAGGAATCAAAAACCAAAGCCCGCAGAGGAGCGTCGGGGTCTGCCTGAGGGGCGGGGATGTCGGCGACAATCCGCTCCATCACTTCTCCAATGCCCACTCCCTGCTTGGCGGAAATCCGGGGAGCATCCAGGCAGGGGATACCCACGATATCCTCCACCTCGTGAGCCACCCGTTCGGGGTCGGCGGCGGGCAGGTCGATTTTATTGATGACGGGGACCACTTCCAAGCCGTGGTCGATGGCCAGATAGGTGTTGGCCAGAGTTTGGGCTTCTACCCCCTGAGACGCGTCCACCACCAGAATGGCCCCTTCGCAGGCGGCCAAAGAGCGGGAAACCTCGTAGCTGAAGTCCACGTGGCCGGGGGTATCAATGAGGTTAAAGGTGTAAAGCCGACCGTCCTTGGCCTTGTAATTGAGGCGGACTGCCCGGGCTTTAATGGTAATGCCCCGCTCCCGCTCAATTTCCATATTGTCCAGCAGCTGGCTTGCCATTTCTCTTTGGGCGACAGACTCGGTCTGCTCCAGCAAGCGGTCGGCCAGAGTGGATTTTCCGTGGTCGATATGGGCAATGATGCAAAAATTGCGGATGCTTTCGTTATATGCCATAAATACGCTCCTGTTTTCATAGTGCCTTTGGCAGAGAACCTAGTGGCCCCCGCCAAAGAGAGAGGATTTCTTGCAAAATCCAAACGGGGGTGTATTGGAATTTGTGCCGCTTGCATGAATAGCTTCCATTAATTTCCGATGGCCTCCGGCTCTCCCATACCCGGTGCGGGAAGCCCCTGCGAACGCCCCAGATGCCTAAGCTCCCGGACGATAAAGAACAGGGTGATGAACAGGGCCAGCAGATCGGTGAGGGGCATGGCGTAGAGGACGCCTTTCAGCCCGAAAAACAGAGGGAGAATTAAGATGCAGGGTATCAGAATCAAAAGCTGCCGGGCCATATTCAAAACCATGGCTTTGACAGGCTTGCCCACCGCCTGAAAGTAAATGGCGGAAGGAATTTGAATACCGGCACTAAAGACACAGCAGAGGGAAATGCGGGTAGCCATAGCTGCGAATTCGTTAAAAATGGGGTTGGCATCCCGGAAGAGGCTGACCACAATTTCCGGCCTGATCACAAACAGCAGGTTGGCCAGCAGGGAGATCATAAAGGTAACGGTAATTTCGGTCTGATAGGTGCGCTTAACCCGCGCATAGTTCCCTGCGCCGTAGTTAAAGCCCAGAATAGGCTGGGCACCAATGGCCACTCCCAGGATGATGTTGATGAAAATGGCGTTGATCTTCATCACAATTCCCAGCGCCGACAGGGCAACTTCCGCACCGTAGGGGCTTTGGGCCCCATAGTAGGCCAACGAATTATTGAGCACCACGTTGACAATGGTAAAGGAAATTTGGGTAATAAAGCTGGAGGAGCCCAAGGTTAACATCTGTCGGATGAGAACTCCGTCGGGGCGCAGGTTGGCGGGAACAAACTGCACATACCGGGCTTTTTTAAGAATATAAAAGATACTGAAAGCAAACGATACCACCTGAGAGATGGCGGTGGCAATGGCCGCACCCTTCACTCCCATGCCCAGAGTAAAAATAAAGATAGGGTCCAAAATAGTGTTGAGTCCCGCCCCTACCAGATTGACAGCCATGGAATACCGGGGGCTGCCATCCGCCCGGATGATGTTGGAAAGCCCGGTGCTGATGATGACAAAGGGAAAGCCTGCGGCAATATAGGTCACATAGTCCACGGCATAAGGCATAATGGCATCGGTGGCTCCCAGCATCCGCAGCAGGGGCTCCATAAAGAAAAAGGTGATGCCCGTCAGCAGAATGCCGGAGCAGGTCAACAGCAACATGGCATTGCCCAAAGTTCGCTGGACTTTATCGGTATTGCCCCGTCCCAGCTCCAGACTGATGAAGGCGGCGGAGCCGTTGCCGATGAGCAGCGCCAGAGCCAGCCCCACCGTAATCAGCGGAAAGGCGGCGGTGGTGGCCCCGTTGCCGATGTAGCCCACACCCTGAGCAATAAAAATCTGGTCTACAATATTATAAAGGGCCATTACCACCATGGAAACCACACTGGGAACAGCATACTGCACCAGCAGTTTTCCAATGGGCTGGGTCCCTAATATATTCTTGGTCTGCGATTGGTTTTGATTCATAATTTGGCTATCCTTTTTCTTTTCCGGCGCATCAAAAAAAGCGCTCAAGGCGCGACATCTTCAAGAGCTGATAAAAAACACTTCCCCGCTCTTTGGATGCGGCGGGGCAAAATACTTTTATACCTTTTGCAACCTACCCTATTATAAAGCGGTGGAACCGACTTTGTCAAGAATATGCAGAAGGGAACTGCAAATTTCGTGGGTATCCCGCCTTGTTATGGTGAAACTAATCCAATGAGGGCCAAAAGCTCTTGGCTATTTTAATGAAAAACCGTTTGATAGCCGCCTTTTTAACCATCTCCACAGAGTTTTCAACATTTTTCCAGTATTTTCTATGTTTTTACAATTTTTGACCGTTTATGATCCTTGACTTCTTACAGCTTTTTTCTATCTTTTTCCCGAAAAAAACAGTGCTGTTACAATTGGGTAACAGCCATTGACAGGAGTTCCTTTGCTGGAGTAGTATTAAGATTACGGATTTGTCCAATGCTAAAAAAGCGGGCAAAGTATCAGCTTGTTGTTGGAAAAGGCAGCGGGCCGCCAAACAGGGCGGGTTTCTTGCCTTTTAGGTTCCGGTAAAGGGGCTTTTGAGCCATCTTTATCTCCCCGCAGTGCCACAAAAAGGCCCGGCCCTTTCTCCATGATTGCCAAGGGGAAAGCCGCGGGAGCTTGGCGCCTGAGCTGCGGAACACCCTTGACAAGCACCCCCGCCATCCCCCTGCTTTTGGAACCATATCCGCGTACTGGAGGTTGATCCTTTGAAGAAAACGGGAGTAAATCCTGTCTGCAAGCTGCTGAGTCTGCTTGTGATCCTCTCCCTGCTGGCCGGTTTTGTCGCCTGCAGCAGCAAGGGAAAGGAAGAATCTCCCTCACCGGAGAGCAGCTTTGTCTTTTCCAATCCCCTTTCCCAACCCAGCCGGCCGGAGGAGTCGGGCCCTGTCTCCGAGCATCTGCCGGAGCACCGGGAAACCATTGCCGAATACAAGGCTATCAACAGCGATGTGGTGGGCTGGCTGGAAGTCCCCGGCACCTCTATCAGCGATGTGGTGGTCTGGTATCCCAACGATTACAACGAGTACTACCTGCGGAAGGATGTCTACAAGCGGTACAATCAGGCGGGAAGCTATTACGCCGATTTCCGCAACAAGTTTGAC
>CALCSA010000280.1 GCA_937894185.1 uncultured Clostridia bacterium
AGCGGCATCCTCAGCAGCTCTCAAAGCGATCAGGTCGCCCGCCACGAGGCCGCCTGCACCTTGGAGGAAGTCTGCGCCGCCGCTGCCCGGCTATTGCGGTACGGAGGGCGGCTCTGCGTCTGCCAACTGCCCGAGCGGCTCCCCGATCTGCTGGAGGCCATGCGCCGCCACAACATCGAGCCCAAACGGCTGCGCTTTGTGCAGGAACGGGCAGACGCCGCCCCTTGGTTGTTTCTCTGTGAGGGCAAGCTGGGTTCCAAGCCCTTTTTGCAGGTGGAACCGCCTTTGCTGCTTCGGGAGCAGGGGGAGGACAGCAAAGAATACCGGGAACTGATGGGCCTCTACCGCAAGGAGGATCCACCCCGCTAAGGGAACAACAAGCGCTTCGCCACGGAGTTTGGCGGAGCTTTTTGCAGTCGGAAAGGAAGGGCATTGTTATGATGACCGGAACCTTATATCTGGTGGGAACACCCATTGGCAATCTGGGGGATTTGAGTCCCCGGGGGGTGGAAATCTTGGGGAGTGTGGATTTTATCGCGGCGGAGGATACCCGGGTTACCGTCAAGCTGCTCTCTCATCTGGGCATCAAGAAGGAGCTGGTAAGCTACCACGAGCACAACCGCCAGCAGCGGGGCCCCCAAATTCTGGAACGGTTGCTGGCGGGAGAAAGCTGCGCCTTGTGCAGCGATGCCGGGATGCCCTGCATCTCCGACCCGGGGGAAGAGCTGGTCCGTCTTTGCGGGGAGCAGGGGGTTCCGGTGCTGTCAGTCCCCGGCCCCACCGCCGCCATGACGGCTTTGGCCCTTTCGGGGCTGTCCACCGGGCGCTTTGCCTTCGAGGGCTTTCTAAGCGTCAAGAAAAGCAGCCGGGAGGAGCATTTGGCCTCCCTCAAAGGGGAACAGCGAACTCTGGTGTTTTACGAGGCTCCTCACAAGCTGCCCGCCACCCTTAAGGATTTGCTCCGGGTGCTGGGGGACCGCAAAATTGCCCTCTGCCGGGAGCTGACCAAGCTTTACGAGGAGGTTTGCCGCACTACCTTGGCACAGGCGACTGCCTATTATCAGGAGCATTCGCCCCGTGGGGAGTTTGTGCTGGTGGTGGAGGGAGCCGCCCCCGGGGAGGAAGCTCAGGCGGTTTCCCGGGAGGAAGCCCTTGCCTTGGTGGAGCGGCTCTGCGCCGGGGGGATGTCCCTTTCCGCCGCGGCCAAGGAGGCCGCCCGCCTGACAGGGCACAAAAAGGGGGACCTGTACCGGGCCGCCGCTTTGGGGGAAGAGTAGCATCCTGCCAAGGCGGAGCGTTTCCGCCTTGGCGCAACAGGGCATCTCCCCTGCTCTGGTTTTTGCAGTCTAAAGAATCGAGGAACTGTCTATGAGTAAAATCCTATACCGCGGCCTTCAGTGGTTTCTGGCCCTGTTTGCCGCCTACATCCTGTTTTTTTCCGGCAGCGACCGGTATTTTCTGGGACCGGTGTCTTTGCTGTTTTTGCTCATTCCCCGGATGGTGGAACGGCTCTTTCGGATGGAGCTGGGCTATCCCTTAAAGATTACGGTGCTGATCTTCTGCTTTTTGGGCTTCCATCTGGGAACCGCCCTGCGCTGGTTCGACCGGGGCTGGGGCTACGATAACGTGGTTCATCTTCTGTCGGGGATCTTGTTCACCCTCATCGGCCTCTGCTTCTATGCCCGTATCCGAGGGGGCGTCAACCGGAAGGAAGAACCTCTGCTGCAAATTACATACGCCTTTTTCTTCTCTGTCTTTGTGGCTGTCCTCTGGGAAATCTGGGAGTTTAGCGGGTTCCTGCTGTTTGGTCTGGACTCCCAGCACCATTTGGACACCGGAGTCTTTGACACCATGGAGGATATCATCGCCTGTTTGGCGGGCAGCCTTGTGATGACGGTGGACTACGTTTTGTACCTTCGGCGGGATATGGGCCTGCTGATGGGAGTGGTGGAACGCTTTGACGCTGCCAACGGTTACGTAAAAACCCAGGACCCGGCTCCTTTGCCCGAGGTGATGGAGCCGTCCCTGTAACCCGGGACAGAAGCCTTGCCCGGCACAGGGAAAACCGGCTGAAAAGCGGGATTCGGACACGGTTCGTTCACGAAAAGTTTGTTGACTCCCTTCGTCCGGTTTGATAAACTGAAGGGTAGATTCTAAGGATTATCTATTTTTGGGGGAACGGCAATGGCAAACGCCGGAAAGAAACGGAACATCAAAGCAAAAAACCCGGCGGGCAGCGCCGTGGCAGGAGTTGCCCTTGTGGTATCCTCCCTGCTGATGCTGACAGCCCGGCTGGACC
Source organism: uncultured Clostridia bacterium (assembly GCA_937894185.1). Classification (GTDB taxonomy): domain Bacteria; phylum Bacillota; class Clostridia; order Oscillospirales; family Ruminococcaceae; genus WRAV01. The sequence continues at coordinate 2,300 of CALCSA010000280.1, forward strand.
AGCCCCTGCCTCTTTCGGTGGGGAACTGGGTGGGGCGGCTGGTGTTCGCGGCGCTGTTCACAGTGGTTATCTGCGTTGTAAATATGCTGTATACAGTCACGAAATTCGGCGAGCCTAAACGCCATTCATGCGAGCGCGAGCTGCGCGTCACCATACCTGAGAGTTTGGATTACACAGGCGTATTCGACGATCTTT
>CALCSA010000281.1 GCA_937894185.1 uncultured Clostridia bacterium
CCTTGTTTCAGCGTAAACTTAAAACCATCTTGAGATTTAATCAGGTCGGTTTTATTTGTGCCCCCCTCTCCTGCGGAGGGCACAACCTCTTCGCCCACCGCATCAACGGTAGCTGCTTCCGGCTGGGTGGTGGGCGGCAGTTTTTTACCCTCACCCTCACCCTCGCCTTTACCCGGGATAGGGTCTTTGCCTTCGCCCGGGATAGGGCCTTTACCGTCGCCTTCGCCCTCGCCTTCACCCGGGGTTTTATCCTCGTCGGGGTTGCCCGGAGTCTCTGGGCCTTTACCGTCGCCGTCACCTTCGCCTTCTCCCCCACCGCCGCCCGAGGTTTTATCCTCGTTGGGGTCACCCGAGGCTTTCGGGGTTTTATCCTCGCCGTCTTCATCTGGGTTCGGGTCTTCACCCTCACCTTCACCCGGGGCTTTCGGGGTTTTATCCTCGTCGTCTCCCATGATTTCCGAGTTTTCAGCTTCGGTTTGCTCCGTCGCAGGCTCCGCTGCCTGTGCAAATACACTAAACGCGGGGGAAAGACCGCCGATGGTCAACATCAGTGTCAATACCCATACGATCAGCAATCGTTTTTTCCTAATTTTCATGCTCATACCTCTTTTCAGTCGTATCACGCCGGATAATCATTTACAGAACACTGTTACTCTACTTAATGAGTATACCAAATTTCATATGAGGCCTGCTTGAAAGTTTCCATCAGGATTGCATTGCAAATAAAATAAAAAGACAAAAACTATTTGAAAATTTTCTTTTTAGGAAAGATTTTTCTTTATTTTTATGTTAAAATAAAAAGTATCTATCCCTCATAGATTGTTATTGGATCGAAGGGCGACACACGCTAGGTGGCTTTTCAGATTCAAGGAAGGACGTTAAGAGGAATGAAACTGCATCTATTGTTAGAAGAGCTGATTCAAATTGCTCAGAAGCCAAAAACAGATTTTGCTCTCAATATCAATATGACTCCCAGCGGATTGAGCAAAATTCTCACTGGAAAACGCTTGCCCTCTGTCCGGGAGCGCAAAATGTTTACCAAGCTGACTGCCGAGTATTTAACCGAATCCATTTACTCTTCCAAATGCTATTTAAAGTTTAAGAGTTTGTTTCCTATTATCTACGATTTTCAGTCAAAAGGCGAGCTGTTATCCTTTTTGACCTACGCTATCGAATACGCATTGGACAAAAACTTTGCGCAGGAAAGCAGCGTAAATCTGGGCTATGCAGAGCGGGGCTTTTATTATCTGGGCCACAGATCGGTTTTAAACCTGTTTTGCGTGATTTTGTCCGACTATCTGGTACATCATTGCGGGGAACCCTTGGAGCTGTTTAGTACTCTACCGGTACAGGATTCCTGTTACAGCCGGATACTCAAACGGATTGTAATCATTAACTCAGCCTGTACAGAGGGCGTTACCATCCATCATTTCATCGACAACTCCAACTACATGTCAAGTCATACCGAAAGCACAGAAAGTCTGTTTTCCCTCATCTTTAGGCTCAACGAGCACTGCGATGTCAATTTGTGGAATGCCCCCAGCCCTATCAGGCAATACTTCCTGCTGATAAAGGGCCATGTTTTGTTGCTGTTTAACGACCAAATGGACGAAACGCCCTTGCTGATCCCTATCTTCCACAAAAGCTATTTAATTGTATTTCAAAACGCTCTGTTAAAGGAAGAACCCCAACCGATCAGCTACAGTACCGAGGAAGCCATTGCAATTTTTAAGGAGGATCCTCAAAACATCATCCAAATGTTGGAACAGCAAACGGAGAGCGTTTATAATTTCTTACCCATCGGATATTTGATTCAAAAAAGCGAACTGAAAGGCATTCATTCCGACAAAGCGCTCATCGAGTTGGTTGAAAAGGCGTATCATGCTGTTTTGAAGGGAAATATGCACTTTTACATCTCCTTTTCCACCATGGAACGGTTCGTCACCTTTGGGAAGCTAATTCTTCCATTACTGGGGCAAACCGTCATCCCTGCTCAAGAGCGCGCTGCCTATCTACAGCGGTTCAACCTCTTTTTGAAAGATGAGCAGTTCCATAAAGTTCAGGTGGTTAACAGCGGGCACTCGAATTTTTCCGTACTGTTTTCTCAGGATGCCACCATTCTCTACACCACCAACAACAGCGGAACCCGGGAAAAGTTCCATGTGTTCACCCATCCCGAAATGTGCCAGCGATTAAAAGACTCTATTCTTGCCGACAGCCATGTGGCGTTTGAGCTTTCCCCCGATTTGTGGAAGGCCTATCAGGAGGACCTGCTTAGCAGCAACTCCTTGTTTGCCCGGTAAAGCGTTGCTGCCGTTGAGTTGGGCACGGTGATTGCCATGCTGGGTGCGGGAAAGATTCTTGGACCTCTCAGCTTGTTTCAGGAAAAAATCCGCTTGTTCTGCTTTGGCATCGCCGCAGATTCCCGGGCATCCAAGGCCTGATCAAAAGTTTCCATTCTATAAAAAAATGCAGCCCTCCAAAAAACAGGGGGCTGCGTTTTTTATGTTCAGACGCTGGCCGCTGATTAGGATGCCGGTCTACCAATGCGGGGCTCCAGAAAGCGGTACAGGTCCTCCCCGCTTCCCCGGATGAGTCCAACGGTTTGCAGGAGATAGACCTGATCCTCCACAAAGAAAAACAGGTAACCCTTGGCGGACAGTATATTGCGGATGGATTGATAGGGCACCGTCTTGGTGCCATTGGGGGCCTCCACGGTAAACTCCTGCGCAAAAAACTGATAGCGATACTCCTCTGGCCGGTTCAGCTTTTGCTCCTTCATCAGCATTTTTGTGGCTAACGGTTCCAAAAAGATCGCAACCATCCATACGGCAATCCCCCCAAGGAGCATCAGACCGCTGCCCAGAGTCAGGGCTTTTTTGAGAAACAGCAGAACACAGCCGCTAAACAGCATCAAAATCCCCGCGCTCAGCATCAGGATTCGCGGTGTTCGCCGTACTTTGTTCACCATTACATGTACCAGTGCCCCATAGGCGGCTTCATCGTATATTGTGTTTCCTTCAAATTCGCAGGTCATACGTCTTTTTTCCTCCTTAAAGATGGCTTTGCTGAACTGGAAACTGCACCCGTCCGATAGCCGCGCAGTTTGTTTGCCATGGGCACTCTCATCCAAAATCCCCATGAACCTAAGGTTCATGGGGATTTTGGATGTCTGCCAGAAAGAGGGGCGGAACAGAGCTACTCTGCCTCGACCTCGTCTGCCTCTTCTTGCTCATCCTCTGCCGGGGCTGCCGTTCTGCTGGCTTCCACCACATTCAGGATCATGGAATCCTCCGGGATGAGGAGCTTGATATGCTCGTTCTTGGCAATATCCAAATCCTCTATCTTCACGCTGGCTCCCAGCTCCATGCCTTCCAGATCGATGGTGATTTTTTCAACCAGATGGGAGGGCAATGCGTTGTAGGGAATCTCCTCGATCAGCTGATGCACCATGTTGGGGTTCTTTTCCTTGTTGATCAACACCACCTGTGCCACGCTGTTGATGGCCTCGTCGGCTACCAGATGCTGGAACTCCATGTGCTCGATCTGCTGGGTGGCAGGCTGGCGGCTGATGTTTTTGTACAGCACATTGTACTTTTTATCACCGACTTCTATGACAAGGGTGCTTCCTTTCAGCTTATTGTTGAGAAAGCGGTTCAGGTCGGCCAGGGGAATTTGAATCAGCACCGATTCATCCAAGCTGATTCCATAGATGGAGCAGGGAATCAGTCCTTTTTTCCTCAACTGCTTGGCCTTTATGGTTTGGTCACGGTATTCTGCTTTTAAAACGTCCATGATATTACCTCCTATAAATTACAGTTCTTATCAAATCACTGTATCTTACATCTTTTAATAAGGCCTCCTGACTACTATAGCAATGTCCTAAAAAGAGAGCAAAATAAAACCCGATTTGATTTTTTGCGCTCTAATAAGCATAACATATTTTTAAGATAAAGCAAAACTTTTATATAGTTCAAACTTAACAAGTTTTTTGCAATATCCATGGGTCTAAAATTCAGCAAAATCTTAGAAACATTGGCGGGAAAAACCGGTAAAAAGACGAGAGGCCTGCTCCGAAACGCTCTCTGTGAACGCTAGCATAAAAGCAAAACCCGCCAATGTATGAACTGGGCCTTGGAAAACGGGCATTGCTGTGATAACTACGACAGGAGGTCTTTGTATGGGAAAACATATCGAAAAATCTAAATGATAGTTAGTGGTTATTTTAAACCATTTTAGTCGATTGTCGGATTTTCTACCGAGACCTGCAAACCTTGTCACTTTTATTTGCGCATCTGATTCTGCCTTAGTGGATGAAATGGGATTACGGAGTATTCTATGCAACATTTTCCAAAGGGAACGCCTGATAAATAATTGTTGGAATTAGGCAATACTATAAGGGAACCGAAGACCGGTATCTTGAAGAAACAGGGCGAGGATATGACAATTGGTATTCCAATGGCGCTTTTATACTACCGGTATCAATACTTATGGGAAACTTTTTTTACCCAGCTGGGCTGCAATGTGATTGCAAGCGATCCCACCTGCCAAAGCATACTGGCGCAGGGGATTGCCCTTTCAGTGGGCGAATGCTGCTTGCCCGTCAAGGTTTTTATGGGTCACAT
>CALCSA010000282.1 GCA_937894185.1 uncultured Clostridia bacterium
CTGCTGATGAGCACCGCCAAATCCTCGGTGAAGTCAAAAAACTTAAAAGCGGCGGGGGGAACGAAGAAGCTCTATTGACCGAAACAGTTCTGCGCAGGTCGATAGAGCGGGGCCTCACCGCCGCTGATTTTGAGACTATGACACTGGGGATGGTGGTAGATTATCTCATTGTGTGCAACAACGAGGATCTGGAGGAGAAAAGCCGCAAGAAAACAAAGCCCAAGCGGTACGCCACAGCGGAGGATATCGCGGCGTTCTAATAATAAAAAAGCATCTGTTATTTGACGGGTGCTTTTTGCATATAAGAACATGGAATTGAGGTGAGTACATGGCAGCTAATAAAATCAAGGGCTTAACCATAGCGATCAGTGGTGAAACCACGGGATTGGACAAGGCCCTTTCTGGGGTCAATAAAAAGTCCCGTGACCTGCAGAGTGAGCTTCGAGCGGTGGAAAGGCTGTTAAAGCTGGACCCCGGCAATACGGAGTTGCTACAGCAAAAGCAAAAGCTTCTGGCTGAGAGCATTTCCAACACAAAAGAGAAGTTGGAAACCTTAAAAACCGCAGCGGAGCAGGCTCATGAGCAACTGGCAAAGGGAGATATTTCTGAGGAACAGTTTCGTGCCTTGCAGCGCGAAGTGATCAAGACGGAAGAATCGCTAAAGAAGCTGGAAAAGCAAAGTGAAGCGTTTGGCAACTCGTTGTCCCGAAAACTGGAAGCAGCCGGAAAAAAGATGCAAGAGGTCGGCGGAAAAATAGCAGGGGTTGGACAGAAGCTTGCCCCGGTCAGTGCGGCTGCAGCTGCTGCGGGGGCTGTTGGCGTTAAAACATTTACCGATTTTGATGATGCCATCCGCCAGGTGCAGGCTACCATGGGGGCCGTTGAATCGGAAATGAAGCTGCTGGAAGATGCTGCAAAGGAAATGGGTGCAACCACCCGGTTTTCCGCCAGCGAATCGGCCGAAGCCCTGAACTACCTAGCCCTTGCCGGGTATGATGCACAGACGGCTGTTGAGACACTACCCAAAGTGTTGCAGCTGGCCGCCGCTGGAAATCTGGATCTTGCTTATGCCTCTGATTTGGTGACCGACAGCATGGCAGCACTGGGGAAAAACACAAGCGAGCTGGACGAGTTCATTGACAAGATGGCCCGGACCTCCCAAAAGTCCAATACCAATGTGGCGCAGCTGGGGGAAGCCACCCTGGTTGTGGCGGGGCAGGCCAACCTTGCCAAAATGGACATCACCGACCTGAATACCGCCCTTGGCATATTGGCTGACAACGGCATAAAGGGCAGCGAAGGCGGGACAGCGCTGCGCAATATGCTCAAAAACCTCATGACCCCCACAACGCAAGGAGCGGCAGCTCTTGGGAACCTTGGTGTCGCCGTATTTGATGCAGGTGGAAATATGCGCAACCTGCAGGATATACTTCAGGATCTTGACAAATCCCTCTCTACCCTGACAGATGAAGAAAAGGCAGTGGCCATGGGGAGCATCTTCGATTCCCGCACTATTGCCGCCGCCAATGCCATGTTAAAGGATAGCGGGCTGCGCTGGGATGAATTGTCGGCCTCCATTCAAGATGCAGAGGGGACCGCCAAATCAATGGCAGATGCTCTCGAAGGCGGGCTGGGTGGCGTATTTCGCAACTTAAAATCCAGCTTGGAGAGCGTCGCTATTGCAATTGGAGAGACACTTGCTCCAATGGTAGCGGAGTTCGCAAAAAAGCTCTCCGAGCTGGCAAAGTGGTTTAGTGGCCTGGATGAATCGCAACGCAAGTTTATTGTCAAGCTGGGCCTAATGGTTGCTGCGCTTGCACCAGCTCTCATCACAATAGGAAAGCTGATTAGTTCCATCGGTCTGATAACGGGTGGGTTAGCAAAATTAGGGTCCTTTCTATTTGGGACTGCAGAAAGTGTAGGTGCTCTTTCAAAAGCTTTTGCATTCCTTGCCGCCAACCCTATAGCCCTTGTAGTTGCCGCCATTGCCGCACTGGTGGCCGCTATCGTTTACCTATGGAACACCAACGAAGATTTCCGCAATGCTGTCATTTCAGCTTGGGAATCTATTGGGGAGGCGGGCAAGGCGGTATGGGACTGGCTGTCCCGTTTTTTCACCAAGGACATCCCCCACGCTATCCAAAGTGCCATCGACTGGTTTAAACAACTCCCGGAAAAGATTGTGGAGTTTTTCAGCGCCCTGCCGGAAAGACTGGGGTATATCCTGGGCACTGTTCTGGCCACTATTGTAAAGTTCGGATACGATGCTCTCAGCTGGGTTGTGTCCACTGTACCAAATATCATTGGAAACATTGTCAATTACTTTGCGACTCTCCCGGGGCGGCTCTGGGAACAACTTCTGTCTGCCTTGGCAAAAATCAAGGAGTGGGGGATAAACATCATCGAGTGGGCCAAAACGGAGCTGCCCAATGTAATATCCACCATTGTTTCTTTTTTCATGGATCTGCCCGGTATGCTGTTCAACATCGGCGTAGACATGATCAAAGGCCTATGGGAGGGCATCCAGTCCATGATTTCTTGGCTTTGGGAAAAAGTGACCGGGTTTATTGACGGTCTGGTTGATGGAATCAAAAGCAAACTGAAAATCCGCTCACCCTCCCGAGTCTTTGCTGATATCGGCGAAAACATGGCGGCCGGAATTGGTGTTGGTTTTGTGGAGCAGATGCGGGCTGTTGCCCAGATGATTAATGACGCCATCCCGGTGCCGGAAGTCAACGTTGCCTCCGCCGGCT
>CALCSA010000283.1 GCA_937894185.1 uncultured Clostridia bacterium
GCGGCAGGTCATCGAAAAGCTGGGCTACAAACCCTTGGAGGCGGACCAGCCCCTGACCGACGAGGACACCGCCCGCAAGGAGGCAGAAATCAAAAGCATGTGGAGCCGTTTTAAGATTGCGGCTATTTTTGCCGTGCCGCTTCTCTACATCGCCATGGCTCCCATGATTCCCGGTCTGCTGGGGGGCGGCTTGCCCGCCTTCCTCCACCCCGACCACTACCCCCTCACCTTTGCTCTGGTGCAGCTCTGCCTCACCATCCCGGTGATTGTGGTGGGCAGAAGATTCTACACCGTGGGATTCCGGGCGCTATTTCAGCGCAGCCCCAATATGGACTCCCTCATTGCGGTGGGAACCTCCGCCGCCGTTATTTACAGCATCACGTCCCTCGTCCGCATTGCGGGGGGAGATCATCACGCTGCCCACGCCCTTTATTTTGAATCAGCGGGGGTCATCATCACCCTCATTTTGCTGGGCAAAGCTTTGGAGTCCAGAAGCCGGGGCCGCACGGGGGAAGCCATTAAAAAGCTGATGGGCCTTGCCCCCAAAACCGCCACCGTCCTGAGAGGGGAGGAGGAAGTCAAGCTTCCCATCGACGAGGTGGAGGTGGACGACGTGATTTTGGTGCGCCCGGGGGAGAAGATTCCCGTGGACGGTTTGGTGCTGGAAGGTCATACCGCCATTGATGAATCCATGCTCACCGGCGAGAGCATCCCGGTGGAGAAAACCCAAGGGGACCGGGTGTACGCCGCTTCGGTCAACGCCAACGGAACCATTCGGTTTAAAGCCACCAAGGTGGGAAGCGACACCGCTCTGGCCCAAATCATCAAACTGGTGGAGGACGCCCAAGGCTCCAAGGCTCCCATCGCCCAGCTGGCCGATGTGGTTTCCGGCTACTTTGTCCCCATCGTCATCGTCATCGCCATTCTGGCGGGAGCCGCTTGGCTGATTGCCGGAGAGACCCTTCAGTTTGCCCTCACCATTTTTATCTCCGTTTTGGTCATCGCCTGTCCCTGCGCGCTGGGTCTTGCCACCCCCACCGCCATTATGGTGGGAACGGGAAAGGGCGCGGAACACGGCATTCTCATTAAGAGCGGAACGGCTTTGGAGACTGCCCACAAGGCGCAGGTGGTGGTGCTGGATAAAACCGGAACTATCACCGAAGGCAAACCTCAGGTCACCGATGTCATCCCCGCCGAGAGAGCGCAGGCCCAGTCCCTTCTGCTGGCCACCGCCTCTGCCGAGCACGCCTCGGAGCATCCGCTGGGCCAGGCCATTGTGGCCCGGGCCCGGGAAGAAAACCTTGCTCTCCTGAATGTGGAGCGGTTTGAAAATCTGCCCGGCCGGGGCATTGAGGCAGTCATCGGTGGGCAGACCTACCACATCGGTAACCACCGCCTGATGAAGGAATGTCAGGTGGAACTGGGCGAGTTTGCCCAGCGGGCCGACACTTTGGCTGGCGAGGGAAAAACCCCCATGTTTGTTTCCAGCGATGATGGGATTTTGGGAATCATTGCCGTAGCCGATGTGGTCAAAAAGAGCAGCGCCGCCGCCATTGCCGCTATGAAGGAAATGGGTCTGGAAGTGGTGATGCTCACCGGGGATAACCAAAAGACCGCCGCCGCCATCGGCCGGCTGGTAGGGGTGAACTTGGTGCTGGCGGAGGTGTTGCCTCAGGATAAGGCCGCCAAGGTCAAGGAGCTGCAGGAGCAGGGCAAAAAGGTAACCATGGTGGGAGACGGCATCAACGATGCCCCGGCTCTGGCTCAGGCCGACATCGGCATTGCCATCGGTTCCGGCACCGACGTCGCCATGGAAAGCGCCGACATCGTCCTGATGCGCAGTGACCTTTCCGGCGTTCCGGCAGCGCTGCAGCTTTCCCGGGCCACCATTCGCATCATCAAGCAGAACCTGTTCTGGGCCTTTGGATACAACACCGTGGGAATTCCCGTGGCGGCAGGGCTGCTCCACCTCTTTGGGGGGCCGCTGCTCAATCCCATGATTGCCGCCGCCGCTATGTCCTTAAGTTCGGTGTCGGTCCTCACCAACGCCCTGCGGCTCAAGGCGTGGAAGCCCCGGTCATCCATTTAAACCATAGCCCCAAGACAAAACAGGCAGGCCGGATATTTATCCGGCCTGCCTGTTGGCATTACTGTGGCAGTGTATGCATTGTCTTAGAGGGGGGAGGAAATCTGCTCCTCCTTCTGGTTACCGAAAAAAGCCTCTATCTCATCTTTTTCCTGCCGGGCGTAGCGGTCAATCTTTTCCTGCAGGGTGCCCTGCATCCGCACCAGCATTTCCAGCATTTTGGGGTTAAAGGCTCCGCATTCGCCGCTGAGGATCATGTGGATGGTTTCCTCGTGGGTGTAAGCCTTTTTGTATACCCGCTCGCTGGTCAAAGCGTCATAGACATCGGCCAGAGAAGTGGCCTGTGCCCAGATGGAAATCTCGTCCCCCTTCAGGCCGTCGGGGTATCCGCTGCCGTCCCAGCGCTCGTGGTGGTGGCGGCAGATGTCGTAGGAATACCGGTAGGATTGCTCATCCTGGATGTAGTTAAGGGTATCCAGAATCTCGCAACCCCGGATGGTGTGGGTCTTCATGATTTCGAACTCTTCCTGAGTGAGAGGGCCGGGCTTGAGCAAGATGGCATCGGATATGAGGGTTTTGCCAATATCGTGGATAGCCGAGACGTTGGAGATGGTCGCGATTTGCTCATCGGTGAGGGGATAGAACTCCCGCAGCGCCTCCAGAAAGATCTTGGTGAGGGTGCGTACCCGCATGATGTGCTCTCCCGATTCCATGTAGCGGAATTCCACCGTAGTGGACAGGGCATCGATGACGAACTGGTTGGACTGGCGAATTCGACGAGCCTGCTGTTCCGGCATTGCTTTTTGTTTCTGTAGCTCCCGTTCCCGTTCCTGTCGGTGGGAGTAGAACTGCACCACGTTGTTGACTTTGCAGAAGACATATTTTGGGTTAAAGGGCTTGTTCAACAAATCGGAAACCCCCAGTGCATATCCCATCAAGGTTTTTTCATCGTCGTTTTCCCCGGTGATGAGCATGACGGGAATCGTCTGAATCAGCCCCAACCGGGTCATCTGCTCCAGCACTTCAAAGCCGTCCATCACCGGGATCACAAGGTCCAAAAAACAATAGCCAGCTCCTCCCGGTGCTTGAGAATCAGCTTCAGAGCGATCTGGCTGTTATCCGCTTCCAAAACATCATAGTCGTCTTCGAACAGATTTGCCTGTAGAATGCGGTTGAGCGGGACATCGTCCACAACAAGCAGTTTCTTCTTGTAACAGCTCAACGGTACACACATCCCTCTTCAAAGGTCCGTATCATAATTATAACATTATTGTGATAAAATTTCCAGAATTCTATAATAAAGTTTCCCAATAGGAAAATTTTCCCTATTCCGTCCATTACCGCCGAATGACAGAGGGCTTTTGCAAAAAAAAGAAGCCACCCGTGGCTCCCTTATGGAGCTGCGGGTGGCGATCAGGGGGGAAGCTCAATGGTCAGTGGATGTCGCGCAGTCCGTGGAGGTTGGCCTGCTCCAGTCCCTTGCGCAGAGCAAAGGAGAGGGGGACGGCAAATACTACGGCGATGATGCCGTTAATAGTGGAGGTAACTGCCTTCTGCGCCAGAGAAAACAGTGCCGTTTGCACCTCAACCCGGTTGAAGAACAGGTTGGTTGCCAAGTCCTTGCCCAGATAGAGGATGATGTAGGTCAGCTGGCCCAGAATACCGGCAACGATGTTGCGCTTAAAGGATTTGGCCTCCATTCCCCGGCCCCAGGCAATGCTGCCGCACACAAAGGCCATTAAAAACTTAAAGACCAGAGTAAAGGGCGCACTGGAAACGTAAAGGGGATTGGTGAGGTCAAAAAACAGGGACCCTACCCCGGCGGCGATACCACCCGGTATGGGACCGAGAATCAGCCCGGCCAGCAAGCACATGATGTTCCCCATATGAATGCGGGGAGTGGTGCCTGCAATAGCGGGCAGGGGCACATAGAGGTAGTTGGAGGCAAACACAAGGGCCCCCACCACACCTACCATGGCCACAAAGGTGATGCTGCTCATCTTTTTGCGCATAAAAATCAACTCCTGCTCGAAAATCTGCAATGCATTGTTGTTGTGGCTCCTCCCGCCAAAAACAGCAATGCATCTTGCTCTTTTCGGCAGCTACAGGGCTTGATATCCGGTTAGAATCTGATCTCTGGTCAACCAGGGAAGAGAATGCTCCAGCAAGACGCCAAAGCGGGGATCGGTGCCGTATCCGTATGTAGTTTTGATGCACAGCTCTACAAAGGCGGTGGCACGGCTGATGGCAAGGGGAAGACTGTCCCCGGAAAGAAGGCCTCCGGTCAGCACGGCGGCAAACAGATCGCCGGTGCCGGGATAGGCAACGGGAACATACTGGCAGTCGGCCCGCCAGTAGGCGTTCCGGTCCCGGTCGTAGCCCACGTTGGTGATAATGCCGGACATCAGGTTGACGCCGGTAATCACCACCTGCCCCGGCCCCAGCTCACCCAGCCGGGCCAGATAGCTTTTGGTCTGGGAAGTGGTGAGAGGCCCCTGAGGATAATCAATTCCCAGCAGGATGCTCACCTCGGTGAGGTTGGGGGTGATAATCCCCGCTTCCCGCACCAGTTCCAGCATCCGGCGGCGAATGTCCGCCGTGCAGGTGCGGTAGGGCTTTCCGTGATCCCCCATCACCGGGTCCACCACGTGGAGAGCCTTGGGATAAGCCTCCAAAAACTCCAGACAGTGATCAATCTGAGCTTCGTTGCTCAAAAACCCGCTGTAGACACAATCAAACTCCAAATTCAGGCGCCGATAGTGCCCCAGTGCTTCCGAAATATAATCGGTGAGGTCCCGCATTTCCACGTCGCCCATTCCCCCGGTATGAGTGGAAAGAATGGCGGTGGGCACAGGGCAAACCTGCACTCCCATAGCGGAAAGAGCCGGCATAATCACCGACAGGGAACAGCGCCCAAATCCCGAAAGATCGTGAATTGCCGCCACGCGGCTGTGGCTTTTCTGCATGAAAATTACTCCTTGCATCTTCAGTATATGCCTACCGGGCCCCCGACTTCAACTCGGGCCCGGGGGACAAGACGACTTGCTAAATCTGTATCATGTACACAAATATAAATAGATAAAACTCGGATAAAATATTAATACTCCACAACAAAAAAGAAGGCCCCTGCCTCGGCGTTAGAGGATGTGGTCAGACTATACAATAAACCACGGGATAAACCCCTGAACAGCTGTGGAAATAGCAGAAAATCAGGACTCTTCGCCGACGTTCTTCGGAGCGGAGCGGAAGATCCAGAACTTGCTGAACAGGTAGTTGAGGATCACCACCAAAACGTTGGAGGCCAGCTTAATCACCCCGGGATGAAAGCCCAGCACATCCACAAACAGGTAGACGATAACGAGGTCCAAAGCCAGCGAGAACAGCCGTGCTCCCAAAAAGGAGAGCACTTCCCGGCCCAGAGCGGCGGCTCCCCGGGCCTGAGAGCAGAACACCCAAGTGCGGTTGGTTCCGTAGGCAAACAACACCGAGGCAAACCAGGCGATCAGATTGGGAGCCACAGTGGAGCTGCCCGGCCAAAGGGCCAGCAGCGCCATAAAGGTGATATAGTTGACGGCGGTGGTCAACACGCCAAACACCAGATACAGCAGGATATCCCGATGCCTTTGGCAGAGCGCCCACACTTTTTCCCTCAAGGGACATTCTCCTTTCCTTAGAGTTGCGCTTGCGGCTGTAAAAAGCCCAGGTCTTGTTGGGCAGCCATGGGGTTGTATCGTCAATCACGGTAAGCGTTTTAACGCGGCGTGTAACGCTCACCGGCACGCCGCAGGCGTAGGATTGACGATGAAATCCGGTTCAAGCCGTCCGCAGGGCAGCTGCGCGGCAATATCGCGGCTTGAAATTACAAAGTATTTTTCAAGTTAACCGATTATAAGGGTATCATAACCACAAAGAGGTTGCGATACCCGGACAAGCCTGTTTTTCTTTTCCAGTATAACACAAACCAAGGCGGAGAAAAAGCCCCCGGCATTGTCAGAATCCGGGTTTTGCGCTATACTGAAATCTGCCGCCGTCAGGGGCTTTTTTCCATGGAAAGCCATGGCAGCCCCGATGCTTTGGCGGCAGAAATACTCTAAGACTTAAACGGGCGGGCGAGAACGCACCGCCGCCGATGATAGGGAGGAAATGATTGTGAACTTAAAGAAGTGCCTGTCTGTAGTTCTTGGCCTGTTGCTGGCCTTGTCGGGATGCGGCCCGGCCGGATCAAAGGCCGGGGAGGACCACGCCAAAAAGCTGACCGATATGATTGGCCGGACGGTATCTGTTCAAACCCCAGTGGAGCGGGTGGTGGCTCTCACCGCTGCCGATTGCGAGATCATCAGCGCTCTGGGCTGTGAGGGCTCTCTGGTAGGCAGGGGAGAATATTGCGATTATCCGGTGTCGGTGCTGGAGATTCCCTCGGTGCAAAGCGGCTACGAAACCAACATCGAGCAGATTATCGCCCTGAATCCCCAAGTGGTGGTGATGGGCTCCATGGCTCAGGGAGAGGAGCAGGCTCAGGCTTTGTCTCAGGCGGGGATTGCCACTGTCTTTACCGATGCCCAGAGCATCGAGGGGGTCTATCAGGCCATCACACTGCTGGGCAACGTGCTGGACCGCCAAGAGCAGGCGCAGAAGCTGATTGAAGAAATGCAGGGAGCCTTTGATGAAATTGAGGAGAAGGTTGCCGGAAAAAATAAGGAGAGCACCGTCTACTTTGAGGTTTCCCCCTTGGAGTACGGCCTCTGGACTGCCGGGCAGGACACCTTTATGGAAGAGATTGCCGTCCTGCTGGGGCTTAGGAACACATTTTCTGACCTAAAGGGCTGGGGAGAAATCTCGCAGGAACAGGTGATTGCCCGGAACCCCGACTACATTGTCACCGTCACCATGTATTTTGGGGAAGGTCCCCGCCCCGAGGAGGAGATTGCCGCCCGGGAGGGCTGGCAGAACATTCCGGCGGTGAAGCAGGGCAACATCATCCACGTAAGCTCCGACGAAATCACCCGCCCCGGGCCTCGTCTGGCAGAGGCGGCCACCCTGCTATACCGGCGCATCTACGAATAATTTTCGCTGACGCAACAAGGCGGCCCCGGACTCAACCATGGTCCGGGGCCCTTTGGCTACTGTTTCTTTTGATGCCCTTGGGAGGGGATGGAGTGCTTTTTGGCGTTGCGGCCCTCACCATCGGGCTGGTCGCTGGCGGGAGTGGGCCCGCCCTTGGATTTTGCCCGGCGCACTTCCTTGGGGTCGATTTGACTGTCCTTTGCCATGAGAGTTCTCCTTTCCGGGGATTTTTCTTAGTTTCTGCATCTCGGGGGGATTTCATGCAAATACTAGGAATATCCCACCCAAAGGAGAAGCGTGATGAAGAAAATTGCGTTGATCGTGACCATTGGTCTGGCGGTTCCTCTGGCCTTTACCCTGATGCTCAAAACCCTGCATCTGATGCAGGGGCTTATCTCCAAGGCGCTCTCCCTGCTGTTGTGGTGTCTTTCGGTTGTGGCTGCCGTGCTGATGGTTCGGCAGGTGCTGACAGGGGGAAGTTCCTCCAAGGAAGAGCAGTCGCAGTCGGCTATGTGGTAGCCGTTGGGGGAGAGACGCCCCCGGACTGGGCGGCGGCATTCCCCCCTGTAGCGGCTGGATCATCCCCCTGCTGAGCCGCACCTTGCCCCTGAGAGCTCGCAGCGTCCCCTTGATCCGCCGGGTTGCTGTCTTGCAGGGGAGAGGTGCTGTCGTCCGGCCGAATCACAGCAATGGTTTGCAGCAGCTCCCCCAACAGGGTAAAGATTGCGCCAAGCTGATTGGTCTGGGTGTTGGTCAGCTGCGCCGCGATGATGTTGGCGGCCGCTGTCAAGGCAGCGGTGAGTTCGGCATAGTTCATGGTCCTGCCCCTTATCAGTTTCTGCTACAGTCTATGCCAAAAGGAGCCGGGAAGCGAATGCATCCACAGAAAAGGGCCCCGAAATCCTTCGGGGCCCTTGCAATCTGTAACGCTTCAGCCTTTGGAAAAAGGGATGGGGCCACCTGCACAGAACACGGAAACCGGGAGGCATCGGCTATAATGGTATGAGCCATCACCCGCCTGTTCGCTCCACCAGAACCACACAGTGGGCGGCGATTCCCTGCCCTGCACCGGTAAAGCCCAAGCCTTCCTCTGTGGTGGCCTTGATGCTGACGGCATCCACCTCTATCTGGAGGGCATGGGCGATATGTTGGCGCATCTGAGGCAGATGGGGGGCCATCCGGGGCTGCTGAGCCACAAGGGTGGCATCCAGATTGCCGGTTTGCCAGCCCCGTTCCCGGAGCATTTGGCCCACCTGCTCCAATAGCCCAAGGCTGTCTGCATCCTTGTAGGCGGGATCGCCGGGAGGAAAGTGGGTGCCGATGTCCCCTAGGGCAAGGGCTCCCAGCAGAGCGTCCGCCGCTGCGTGACAGAGAACGTCGGCATCGGAATGGCCTTCCAGTCCCAGCTCCCACGGAATTTCTACCCCGCCGATAATCAGCCTGCGCTGTGGACCCAGCCGGTGGACGTCATATCCATGGCCTACTCGAACACTTCCCACCGGGACCACCCTTCCTCCTGAAACTGCAGCGCCGCTTCCGCCATGGCCAAATCCTCGGGGATGGTGATCTTCAGGTTGGAGTATCCCCCCGGAATTACTTTGACCCTGTGGCCCATTTGCTCCACCAGCTGGCAGTCGTCGGTGTACTCGTGGCCGCTCCTCTTGGCCTGTGCCATAGCCTGACGGTACAGCCCCGCCTCAAACACTTGGGGGGTCTGAATGGCCGCCAACCCTTCTCTGGGAGGGGTGGAGACGGCAAAGCCATCCTTGTCCAGCACCTTAATGGTATCCTTGGGGGTCATGCCCGGGGCGGCGGCTCCAAACTCCATGGCGGCCCGGATGCACTCCTCCACCACCTCGGGAGCCACCAAAGGCCGGGCTCCATCGTGAATCAGGTAGTAGGCTGCCTGCTCGTCACAGGCCTCCACCCCCAGAAACACCGACTGCTGACGGCTGGCGCCGCCTCCCACCACGGCGCTGACCAAATCCAGAGAGAACTCCCGAACCAAAGCGTAATATTCGGGGATGCTCCGGGGTGGGCAGACCAGCACCACCTCTCCTACCAGAGGACAGCGGGAGAGGGCCTCGACGCTTCGCACCACCACCGGCAGGCCGTCCAGAAGAGCCTGCTGTTTATCGATTCCCTGCATCCGGTCCGCGGAACCGGCCGCCACCACCACGGCGGACACAAGGGGCATCTTCTTTTTTTTCTTCAAAAACATAGTTCCCCCTGCTGAACATTTTTTGGGCAGGGCCTTTTTGCAAGGCCTCTGTAATTTGGCTTCATTCTAGCAGTTGGCCGAAAGCTTGTCAACAAAAAAGCTGTCGGTTACAGGGGGCGCTGCACATTTGCAGCCCTTTGAACCTGAGATAGGGGATTGACAATCCGCCCCGTATCCTTCATAATAAGATTACAGTAATTGTTCTGCGGGGAATCGGTCGCCAATGGAGGAACCTGCCTTGAACCGAGTGGAATTGTGTGAACATCTGGATGAAATTCCTGTTATTGCCGCCGTCAAAGAAGATGTCTCGCTGCAAAAGGCGCTGGAATCGGAAAGCCTGATTGTGTTTCTGCTGTTTGGCACCGCCTGCACCATTGAGGGCATTGTCGACAGGGTGAAAGAGGCGGGGAAAATCGCCTTTGTCCACATCGATTTGGTGGAGGGGCTTTCCAGCAAGGACGGAGCCATTGACTTTATCCGGCAGTACACCAGAGCGGACGGCATCATCTCCACCAGAGCAAGCCAGATCAAATATGCCAGAAAGCAGGGGCTTGCCACCGTTCAGCGCATTTTTGCCATCGATTCCAAGGCCATTGACAACATCGGCAATCAGGTGGCGTTGAACGACGTGGATTTAATTGAAGTGATGCCCGGAATCATGCCCAAGGTTCTAAAAATCGTCATGGAAAAGACTCAGGTTCCCGTCATCGCCGGGGGACTGATTCGGGATAAGGAAGATGTTATCTCTGCCTTGTCGGCAGGTGCGGTGGCTATTTCCACCACCCGGGAAGAAATCTGGTTTATGTAAAGGGAACCGCATACCAAAACTGAATAGAACCGCATAGAGATGATTGAGAGTGGTGCGCATTGGACGAAAGTCCGGTTTGCACTGCTCTTTTTTATATTTTAATAGAATGGAGAGAGTCTCATGGGAAGCAGCACAGAATATGTCAATGTGCCTTGGGAACTGATGGAGTCCTTTGTCAAGGAGGCTTTTATGGGCTACGGTGTGCCGGAAAAGGATGCCCAAATCTGCACCGACGTCCTGATCGAAGCCGACCGCAGGGGAATCGAATCCCACGGGGTCAACCGCTTTAAGCCGATTTACATCGACCGGATCAAAGCGGGGATTCAAAAGCCTGTCACCCCGATCGAAATCCTGAAGGAAACCCACACCACCGCAGTGATGGACGCTCACCACGGCATGGGTCAGGTGGCCGGAGTCCGTGCCATGGAAATGGCCATTCAAAAGGCCAAGCAATACGGCATGGGAATGGTGGCGGTGCGCAATTCTACCCACTATGGAATCGCGGGCTACTTCACTTCCATGGCCATCGACAACGGATGCGTCGGCATTACGGGAACCAACGCAAGGCCTTCTATCGCTCCCACCTTTGGGGTGCAGAACATGCTGGGAACCAACCCCCTGACCATTGGATTCCCCACCGACGAGGCGTTCCCCTTTAATCTGGACTGCGCCACCAGCATCATCCAGCGGGGCAGAATCGAATACTACGCCCGCATCGGGCGGGATTGCCCCGAGGGCACCGTCATCGATCAGGACGGCAAGGCCCTGACCGACTCCCCCTCCATCCTCAAGGCTCTGACAGCGGGGGATGCCGCCCTGACGCCTCTGGGCGGCATTGGTGAGGAGCTGGCGGGGTACAAGGGATATGGTTACGCTGTGGCTGTAGAGGTGCTCTCCGCCGCGCTGCAGGCAGGAACCTACCTCACCGATCTGGATAACAAGGACAAGGACGGAAACCAAAAGCCCTATCAGCTGGGCCACTTCTTCATCGCCATCGACACCGAAGCCTTTATGGGGCTGGATACCTTTAAAACCACAGCGGGGAACATCATGCGGGCGTTGCGGGCCTCCCGGAAAGCGCCGGGGCAGGAGCGGATTTACACAGCCGGGGAAAAAGAATACCTCACTTGGCAGGAGCGCAAGGACAAGGGCCTGCCGGTGAGCGGGGGAGTCCAGCCCGAGCTGATTGCTGTGCGGGATGAACTCGGGCTGAACCAGTACGTATTCCCCTTTGAATAAGCGGCCACCCAAAGCCGTACTCTGGCCGGGTGGCGTCCGGTGGCCGGTTATCGCCTAAAAAGTCCGGCGGTTCCCTTTTGGGGAGCCGCCGGACTTTTGCGTCTCAGGTATGACTTGGGGGTTATTTCAGGCTGAGGATTTTGTTCCAGACTTTTTCGTGGACGGGAATGCCCAGCTGGGTGTTTTCTTTGCGAATGCCCAACATGGCCTGACCGGGATAGCGCACGGTTTCCCCCGGTACGGGAGTGGCGCCAAGGACCATCTCCAAGGCTTCGTCCACAATGGCGTCGGCCTGTTCCCGCTCGCCCAAGGCAAGGGGGTTAATGATGATAAAGGTTTGAGAACAGGCCCGCTCGTCGGTTCCCTCCAAGGCTGCCAAAGCTGCCGAGGAGTAGCCAAAGGAGGAGACGCTGGTGATTAAATCCAGCAGCATGGCAATGGAGGAACCCTTCCACTTACCCATGGAGATCAGCCTCTTACAGCGCAGCACCTCTGCCGGATCGCTGGAAAGGTTGCCCTCGTCGTCGTATCCGGCAGGATCCGGCATGGCGATGCGGCCCTCCAGCTTGGCCAGCTGCAGCTTGCCGTAGGAATATTGGGAAAAGGAGGTGTCCATGATCACATGCTCCCCGTTGCCGCGGGGAACTGCCATCACCAGCGGGTTGTTGCCCAGACAGTGTTCCATGGTGCCCCAGGCGCACATGTTGGCCCGGGTATTGGTAAAGATGATCCCCAGCATACCGGCCTGCGCCGCCATAATGCCGTAGGTTCCTCCCCGCAGCCAATGGTTGGAATTGCGGATAGACACACAGGCAATGCCGTGGGTTTTGGCAAGCTCAATGGCCCGCTGGGTGCAGATTCTCGCGTTGATAATGCCCAGTCCCGCCTGACCGTCCCAGATTTCGTAGCCTCCCAGCCCGGAGACGCGGCGGGCGGTCTCGGCGGGCAGAACGCTGCCCAGCTCGATGCTGTTGATCAGCGCCACAAACCGGTTGATGCCGTGAGTATACACGCCGTCTAAAGAGTTCTGCGCCAGAACATGGGCAACTTCCTGCGCATAAGGCTCGGGAGTGTTTCGGCCCATCAATATTTCCTTCAGGGTAGCCTTTACTTCTTCAAACGGTATCCTCATAGAATGTACCTCCAAGCCTTGATGTCAATGCATTGCAATAATAACAGGGTACCATCAAATTTGCCTTTGTCAAGACTGCGGGGGCGGGTTCGGTGTGTTGCCGCTCGGCCAAAGGGGACCATCTAGGCTCCCTCTGTTCGTTTGACTTGGTAGAGAGCGCTGCCCGCCTGCCGGAACAGGCCGTCACAGGCCGTAGCGTTTTTCACCGGCACCCACCGGCACTGGATGAAAGATTCGCAGGCTTTATGCACCTTTTGAATGCTTTTATCCTGCACGGTGGCGGTGGACAATCTATATAATAGGGTTCCCCCATTGAACATACAAGGAGCCGGCAGCGCAACATCTGCCCACGGGGAAGGGGCACGGCAACACCCAAACCATCCTGTGGCCTTCACCTGACAGGGCTGTAAAGAAAGTGTTCAGCTTTTGGCGGAGTTAGCGAAATTATACAACGTAAATAGGGCAGAATCGGTGTAAATCCACGATTATTTTAGTTGTGGTGTTCCAACCATTAACTTTTTGTTAACTTTAGCCCTTTACTATTGTATTAGATCCTATATAATTGATATGGGTTGGTGTTTTACATAAAAAGGAGGGGTTTGTGATGAGGATCGACTTAAACAGTGATTTGGGAGAAAGTTTTGGTGCCTACACCATGGGACTGGACTCCCAAGTCATACCACACATCACATCTGCCAACGTGGCTTGCGGCTATCACGCAGGGGATCCTGTGGTGATGGAGGCGACGGTTCAGATGTGCAAACAGCACGGTGTTGCGGTGGGGGCCCATCCCGGCTACCCGGACCTGATGGGGTTTGGCCGGCGCAATATGGGGGCCTCTCCCGCCGAGGTCAAGTCCTATATAAAATATCAGGTTGGCGCTCTGATGGCCTTTTGCCAAAGCGCCGGTATGAAGCTTCAGCATGTAAAGCCCCACGGGGCGCTTTACAACACGGCTGCCAAAGACTACAAGCTGGCTGCTGCCATTGCGCAGGCGGTTTATGAGGTAGATCCTACGATTATTCTACTGGGTCTTTCGGGAAGTCAGTCTCTGGTGGCCGCAAAAGATATTGGTCTGCCCTGTGCCAGCGAAGTGTTTGCCGACCGCGCCTACAACGCCGACGGCAGTCTGGTAGCCCGGGGGACTCCCGGTGCGGTGATCCATGACGTGGATGAATGTGTTGCCCGCATCATTAGAATGGTGAAGGAGCACAAGGTAACTGCCATTACCGGGGAAGAAGTCTCTCTTTCTCCTCAGTCCATCTGTGTCCACGGCGACACCCCGGAGGCGGTTGCCTTTGTAAAAAATATCAAAGAAAAGCTAATGGAAAACGGCATCACTCCTTCTAATCTGGGACAGATTACAGCGGATTAAGCAGGCAGAAGCTTACTATACCAAAAAGGAGAATACTGATGAAAAAGACAACGAAATCCCGTTCCGAACAAAGCGCTGGCGTTCTGATTGCCGCCGCATTTTTGATGGCTACTTCCGCCATTGGCCCCGGTTTTTTGACCCAGACCGCTACCTTTACCGGCCGCTTTCATGGAAGCTTTGGCTTTGTAATTCTTATTTCTCTGGTGCTGGCGGCTGTGGTGCAGCTGAATGTCTGGCGTGTGCTTTGTGTTTCCAACCTGCGGGGTCAGGATGTGGCCAACCAGGTGCTCAAGGGCCTCGGCTACTTTGTGGCCGCTCTCATCTGTCTGGGAGGCCTTGCCTTTAACATCGGCAACGTAGGCGGAACCTCTCTGGGCCTCAACGCTGCTCTTGGCTTGGATGTCCGTGTGGGTTACATCATCAGTGGAGCCATAGGCATTGCGGTCTTTACCATCAAGCAGGCTTCCAAGGTGATGGATACTCTGGTAAAAGTGCTGGGCGGCATTATGATTGTCATCATCCTTGTGGTGATCTTTATTGTGCAGCCTCCCGTTGGGCTGGCTCTGAAGGAGACCTTTGTTCCCTCCACCCCAATCCCCGAGCTTGCCCCTGCCATCCTCACCCTGCTGGGTGGAACCGTTGGCGGATACATCACATTTTCCGGTGCTCACCGCCTGCTTGATGCGGGAATCAGCGGGGAAGAAAATCTGGAGCAGATCAACCGCAGCTCCATTATGGGTATCGGCATTGCGGCCATTGTCCGCATTTTCCTGTTCTTGGCGGTATTGGGCGTTGTGGTGGCCGGCGTGACTCTGGACCCTTCCAATCCCGCTGCCGACGCTTTCCGCATTGGCGCAGGCGAACTGGGCTACCGTTTCTTTGGTCTGGTGCTGTGGGCCGCTGGGACCACCTCCATTGTGGGAGCTGCCTACACCTCGGTTTCCTTCCTCAAAACCTTGAACGAGACCATTAACAAAAACGCCAACATGGTGACAGTAGGCTTTATCGCCATTTCTACTTTGATCATGCTCCTGCTGGGACAGCCTGCCAAGCTGCTGGTTCTGGCCGGGGCCCTCAACGGACTGATTCTGCCGGTGACTCTGGGCGTCTGCCTGGTGGCATCCCAGAAAAAGAGCATCATGGGCGAAGACTACAAGCATCCTACCTGGCTGTTTGTAGCCGGAATCATTGTGTTCTGTCTGTCCGCTTACCTTGGAATCACTTCTCTGGGTAATCTATCAAAACTGTTCGCATAAGGAAGGAGGTTGCCCCATTGTACCACAAGGCAAAATATCTGCCTGCCGGTGATTGCGGCGTCGTTGTGGAATTGGGCAATGCCATTACGCCTCAGATTAACGGGCGGGTGCGGGGATTCCTTCTGGTTCTGGAGGATGCTAAGCTGGAGGGTATTGTGTCGGTGAACACCACCTACCGCTCTCTGCTGATCCAGTACGATCCCCTGCGGCTGCCCTATGGGAAGCTGGTGGAGACTCTGCGGGGTCTGGAATCCCGGCTTTATACCACCCAGTTGCCTCCCGCCCGGGTGCTGGAGGTTCCCACCCTGTACGGCGGCGAGTTTGGCCCCGATCTGGATTTTGTGGCAGAGCACGCCGGCATGAGCACCGATGAAGTGGTGCGCATTCACCACTCCACCGAATATCTGGTCTACATGCTGGGCTTTACCCCGGGCTTTTCGTATCTGGGGGGGATGGACACCGCCATCGAAACGCCCCGGCTCAAGACTCCCCGGGGAAAGATTCCCGGCGGTTCGGTGGGAATCGCAGGCAAACAGACCGGTATCTATTCCATCGACAGCCCCGGAGGCTGGCAGCTCATCGGCCGCACCCCCATTCTACTTTATAATCCCGACGGGGAGCCGCCGATTCCGCACCAAACCGGGGACTACATCCGGTTTGTGCCCATCAGCCGGGAAGAGTATGACTCCATTGCACAGGCGGTCCGGCAGGGAACCTATGAGTACCGCCTGCTTCCCAGAAAGGAGGCATTGGTAAATGAGTAATACCACTGCCATCCAGATCATCAGCCCGGGGCTTTTAACCACGGTGCAAGACGATGGCCGCTACGCCTATCAGCGGTTCGGCATGTCTATTTCGGGAGTGATGGATCAGTTTTCCAGCCATGTGGCCAACTTTTTGGTGGGGAACGCCCCGGTCGAAGCCGTGCTGGAAACAACACTGATGGGTCCTTCTATGGAAATGCAGGGGGACTGTGTGATTGCCGTAACAGGAGCCGACATGGCTCCTCAAATCAACGGGAAGCCGGTTCCCATGTGGCAGACCCTGCCGGTGTCCAAGGGGATGGTACTGTCCTTTGCGGCTCTTGCATCGGGGGCTCGCAGCTACATTGCCTTTGCCGGGGGCATTGACCTGCCGGAGGTGATGGGCAGCCGCTCCACCTACGCCAAGGCCAAGGTAGGTGGGCTGGAAGGCCGTCCTCTGCGTGCCGGAGACGTGCTCCGCGTCAACCGCCTGCAAAAAAGTCTGGACCTAAAGCGGATTCGAGTGCCGGAGCAGCACATACCCAAGTATCCTGCCCAACAGGTGCTGCGGGTTGTGCTGGGCCCTCAGGATGATTACTTCACCAAAGAGGGTATCGACACCCTTTGCACCGCGCAGTACACGGTGAGCAAGGAGTGCGACCGGATGGGCTACCGTCTGGAAGGCGTGCCCATCGCCCACAAAGAATCTGCCGACATCATCTCTGACGGCATTATGATCGGAAGCGTTCAGGTCCCCGGCAACGGCCTGCCCATTATTTTGATGGCGGATCGCCAGACCACGGGAGGCTACACCAAGGTGGCCACCGTTATCTCCACCGATCTGCCCAAGGTAGCTCAGGCCAAGGCGGGAGACCGCTTCCGCTTTCAGGTGGTATCGGTGGAGGAGTCCCAGCAGATTCTGGTGGAGCAAGCCAAACGGATGCAGGCCCTGCAAACCAGCTGCATCCCGGTGGTGGAAGCACCTGCCCAGCAGGCGGTCACTGCGCCTCAACCGGCGGCTCCGGCCAGAACGGCGGCCCCGGCTATGGGCCGGGTCATACACCAGTCCCTTACCATTGATGGCGTGAACTTTCAGGTAGAACTCAGAGAAATACTATAACCTCAACAGGAACAAAAACACCTAAAACTAAAACACTGCCCACGCTGCCTTGCAGCACCCAAAACAGCCCGAACACTTTGGCGCCGGATGGAAGGGCTTACCGGA
Source organism: uncultured Clostridia bacterium (assembly GCA_937894185.1). Classification (GTDB taxonomy): domain Bacteria; phylum Bacillota; class Clostridia; order Oscillospirales; family Ruminococcaceae; genus WRAV01. The sequence continues at coordinate 17,150 of CALCSA010000283.1, forward strand.
ATGAGAACATACGGTACTCCTTGACAGTTGCGCCAATGGGATATTTATTAAGGGTATCCAAACAACGGAATAAGAGCAGACGGTTGCCATACCGGCATGAATAGGGAATGCGGTTAGAATCCGCGACAGCACACACTACTGTAAAAGCCGCGAAACACAATCGCACCACTGGAAGGCTGCTTTCGGGAAGCCTTGTGGAGTAGGCTGGAGGCTTTGAGTCAGGATATCTGCCGGCTGCTGTTGAAAAAGACCCCTTGGTGATGAAGGGGGTTTAGGGTTGGTTTGCTTTATTCACCGGGGAC